>NZ_JBQSXL010000015.1:0-99951 GCF_052378165.1 Halomonas sp. AOP30-A1-24 | reverse complement strand
CGTACTTTACGGATTCGCCGGACGTTTGGCAAGCACTATCTTTAAAAAGATCCAGCGCCCTATAAAAAAAGCGGCAGGTCTGCTTGATGGATATGCTCCATAACAAGAGACTGCCGCAAACCACCGAACACAGTACTGATAAAAACGTTTGGCGAATAACCAAAGCGTGCCTGCACACACTACATGTTAGATCTCAAAGCCCAGACCAAAATCTTCGCTGGAGATAGCCATTAAGCTGCCAGCACCGACCTGGATCATCTGCGCATGCGCTTTCGTACGCGGCAGTAGCCGCTGATAGTAGAATCGCGCAGTATTAAGCTTGGCGGCATAAAACGCCTTATCATCACCTTCAAGCGCAACAGATGCTTGTTTAGCCGCTCGCGCAAACAGATAAGCAAGCGCGACATAGCCGGAATACATCAGGTAGTCGACACTTGCCGCCCCAACTTCCTCACGATCCTGCATCGCTTTCATGCCAACCCCCATCGTCAGCTCACCCCACTCTGCGTTGAGCTTAGACAGCGGCTTAACAAACTCTTTAAGCGCAGGGTTATCAGCCTCGGCTTTACAGAATTTATGAATCTCTTTGGTAAAGACCTTGAGCGACTCCCCTTGGCTCATCAGCACTTTTCGCCCCAACAGGTCGAGTGCCTGAATGCCGGTAGTGCCTTCATAGAGCCGCGTAATACGTGCATCACGCACTAACTGCTCCATTCCCCACTCTTTAATAAAGCCGTGACCACCAAAAATTTGTACGCCTTCATTAGTACTCTCAAAACCAACTTCCGTTAGGAACGCTTTAACGATCGGCGTAAGCAGTCCCAGCAAGGTTTCAGCACGCTCTTTTTCTTCACCAGGCTGACCAAGCTCAACGGTGTCCAGCAACTGGGCGGCGTAAAGCACCAGCATGCGCCCACCTTCGGCAAACGCTTTTTGCGTTAGCAGCATCCGGCGCACATCCGGATGAACGATAATCGGGTCGGCAGGTTTTTCGGGCGCCTGCTTGCCTGACAAACCACGCATCTGTAGGCGGTCACGGGCGTAATTCAACGAATTTTGAAAACTGGCTTCAGTGAGACCAAGCCCCTGGATACCCACGCCAAGGCGCGCAGCATTCATCATGGTAAACATGCACGCCAGGCCTTTATTAGGCGGCCCAACCAGATAACCAGTGGCACCATCAAAGTTCATAACGCACGTCGCGTTACCATGAATGCCCATTTTATGTTCTAGGGAGCCGCAGGTTACCCCATTGCGCTCACCGGGATTGCCATCCGCATTAGGTAAAAACTTAGGCACGACAAAGAGTGAAATACCTTTTGACCCTTCTGGCGCATCAGGCAGTTTGGCGAGCACCAGATGGACAATATTTTCGGCCAGATCATGCTCACCAGCGGAGATAAATATTTTGGTGCCGGTAATGGTATAAGCCTCCCCAGCGGCTGGCACGGCGCGAGTCTTGATTAACCCAAGATCGGTACCACAGTGAGGCTCTGTTAAGCACATGGTGCCCGTCCAAACGCCTTCCACCAGCTTGGTAAGATACGTCGCTTTCTGCTCGTCGGTGCCATGATGGCGCAGCGCGTCAGCGGCACCATGAGAAAGCCCTGGATACATACCCCAGGCTAAATTGGTCGCGCAGATCATTTCCGAAAGCACCATAGCAAGCGAAGGCGGCAACCCTTGCCCACCGTGCTCGGGATCAGCCGCCAGACTTGGCCAGCCGCCTTCTACGTACTGCTGGTACGCCTCCTTGAAGCCTTGAGGCGCTTTCACCTCACCGCCCTCTAGCACACAACCCTCTTCATCGCCGCTTTGATTAATTGGCAGGAGAACATCACGAGAAAAGCGCGCGCCCTCTTCCAGAATGGCGGCCACTACGTCGGGTGAAGCGTCATCACCTTCTGGCAATGCAGCGTAGTGAGTAGGGTAATCAAGCATTTCGTCCATGACGAAACGCATATCACGCAGAGGGGCCTGATAACTTGGCATAGCACTTCTCCTAAACGGGGAGTTGAAAGCAGCGCTGGATTTCAAAAAAACAGCTTTCAAACACATGTTTGAAAGCTAGCGCGCACCGCAAAGCGAGTCAAGCGAGCGTTTGAATTAAAGCCACATTAACGCTAGTCTTTTGGTCGAAGCATTGAGAATTGATCGGCTAAACGCAAAAAAACTCGCCAGCCGAATTGCTGGCGAGTTGATGTCTAAGCAACGGATGCGCTTTCACTGCATCCGAATACCACCGTCCAACCGAATCACCTCACCATTAAGCATGGAATTAACAATAATATGCTCGGCTAGCTGGGCAAACTCCTCTGCCCTGCCTAACCGCTTGGGAAAAGGAACAGAGGCGGCAAGCGCTTGGGCGGCTTCATCAGGTATGTCGCCCATCATCGGCGTTTCAAACACGCCCGGCGCAATCGCCATGACACGAATAGCATGCCGAGAAAGCTCTCTAGCGGCAGGCAAACTCATCCCCACTACGCCTGCTTTAGAGGCGCTGTAAGCGCACTGCCCCACTTGGCCATCGAAGGCGGCTATAGATGCCGTGTTAATAATCACGCCACGCTCGCCATCCTGATTGGGCGTGTTTTTTGCCATGGCCGCCGCTGCCAAGCGCATGACGTTGAAGGTGCCTACCAGATTGATATGGATTGTTTTGGCATAGGCATCCAGGTCAGCCGGATTGCCCTCCCGATCCACTAGCTTGGCCACGCTAATCACGCCAGCACAGTGAATAACACCCGCGAGCCCTTTTTCTTCGCTCAATTTGGCAGCGACCTCGAACGCCTGCTGCATCTGTTCTGAAGAGGTAATATCGGCCATACAGGCTTTTGCGCGCTCTCCTAGTTGGGCAGCATGACAGCGAATACTGTCTTTTACATCACACAGCACCACCTTGGCGCCAGCGGCCACTAACCGCTCAGCCGTTGCTGCGCCCAACCCAGACGCCGCCCCGGTAATTAAAAACGTGCTCTCCTTTACCTGCATAATGGCTCTCCCTGGATTGATTAATTGTTATGGCCGGCTTGTTCAACCGCTTGCGCACGTAGCTTGAAGCGTTGGATCTTGCCGCTAGGCGTTTTAGGCAACTCCTCGACGAATTCAATGACCCGAGGGAACGCATGGGCAGATAGACGTTCACGCACCTGCTGGCGAATCGCCTCAGCCAGCTCATTGCTTGGCTCGTATCCTTCGCGAAGCACAATATAGGACTTGATCACCTCGCCGCGAATTTCATCAGGCTGCCCGACCGCCGCAGATTCCGCCACGGCAGGATGCATCATGACACTATTCTCCACATCGGTAGGTCCTACCCGGTAGCCAGCGGTGGTAATGATGTCATCATCACGGCCTGCAAACTGGAACGAACCATCCTCATTACAGATCACTACATCGCCGGTCAGATAATAGCCTTTCACAAAGGGGTTTTTCTCTTGCCACGTATACCCTTGGAAAAAATGCGCCGGTGAATGTTCAATATCCACGGCCAATACGCCCGGCTCTCCCGCTGGCAACTCATTATACTCTGCATCCAGAATGGCCAGCCGATAGCCCGGCAAAGGTACGCCCATGCCACCTACATGCTTGGGGTGATCAAGGGTGTGATGATTGTTGCAGGTCATGCCCGTTTCGGTTTGCCCGTAGTGGTCCATCACTGAACAGCCAAGCGATTTTTCGACCCAGTTGACCACTTCAGTATTTAACCGCTCGCCTGCCGAGCTCGCAGCGCGCAGCGATAACGTTTGATAGGCATCATCGAACAACCCTGACGCCTTCATTAAACGATAGGCCGTGGGGGCTGCCGCAAAATTGGTGATCCGGTGACGTTTCATAAAGTCAAGCGCCCCTTCGGCACTAAACCCGGCTTCGCAGAAATGCGTGGTCACACCTAACAGCAGCGGTCCGGTAATGGCGTAGTAAAGGCCATACGCCCACCCAGGGTCCGCCATATTCCAGAAGCAGTCATCATCACGCAGGTCAACGGCAAGTTCCATATACAGCGCAAAGGCGGTCATTGCCGAAAGCGGCACGGCCACACCCTTGGGCTTGCCCACGGTACCCGAGGTGAACATTTGCAAAAAAGGCTGGGTAGGATCAAGGCGAGGCGGCTGGGTCGTCATCGACGCATGCGCCAAGGCAGCCTGCCAATCCAGATCATTTGGATGTTCGCGGCTCGCCCCTCCTACCGTCAGTATTGACGGGCACTGACTCAAGCCGTCAAATTTATCGCGGTTGGCGTGATCGGTGATCACCAGCTTGGTATCTGCCCGGCCTAAACGGTAATCCACTGCATCAGGCCCAAAGGCTGTAAATAGCGGCTGATACACACCACCTATCCGCCAGGTAGCCAGCACAGCTATCAGTAATGCCTCTGACCGAGGCAGCATACAGGCAATGCGGTCTCCCTCTTTTAGGCCTTGCGCCACCAACCAACCCGCCAGCTTGCCACTCTGTTCGTCCAGCTCGGCATACGTCAGGGTGTGCGTTACACCTTGGGTATCCTCATGAATCAGCGCCAGCACTTCTCCGCGCCCCGCTCGCACATGGCGTCCGCAGCACGCTTCAAAAGCATTGAGCTGGCCGTCCTGATAATCATCCAGACGGGCAACCATCTGGTCGATTGAGAAATGCTCAAGATAACCCGAATAATCGGGGAGTGGTGTCGCTGTCACGATGGCTCTCTTATGTTGTTGGTAATGAGCAGTCTTGCAACAGGCGGGGTAACGTTTTAAGTCATGCGTGCATTGCTTTCAGTTTACGTTAACGTAATCCCACAGATAACCTCAACGCTAAAAGCAATCCGCAGGAAGCGCAAGCTATCTACCGCATTAAAGGGTTATACGTTGGTCGAGGAAATACACAGACGAGTCGCTGGCAGCAAGTGCCTATTTACTACTGCTAGAAAAAAGCACTGAGGGCGTCTGGCTGGTTGCTTAAAAAAATAGCGCTTAGCGCGCCATGATCATCGCCACCAGCTCATCCGCAAGGTCATCTGGCGTACGTGGGCCACCTGGGTCATACCAGCGCACGGTCCAGTTCAAAGCGCCCAATATAAATCGCGAAACCAGAAAGCGATCCCCACGGATAAGCTTCGCTTCCAGTGCATCGTCTATAACCTGCACCCACAAGGCCTCATACGCATCGCGCAAATGGCTTAAGTGTGCGCTAGCGGCAGGGTCCAGGCGCCGCCATTCAAACAGGGCCACCACATGAGCATTGCGGTCGGTAAACAGCGTTTCCAGATGAGCACGTGCCATCGCGCGCAGCCGCGCTTCAGGGTCAGACGAGCAGCGCTCAATCGATTGACGAGCAATCATTAGCGCATTCTGCACTCCTTCCTCGATTACCGCAGCAAGGATTTCCTGTTTATCCTTGAAGTGATGAAACAGGCTGCCGGACTTGATCCCCATTTCCTGCGCCAGCATACGTACAGTGGTACGATCAAAGCCCTCCTGGACAAAGAGCTGAGCCGCTAAACGCGTCAATTCCTTGCGGCGCACAGATGCATTTATTACATTCATTTCACTCACACTAGCGCTTGCTTGGTTATCCACGAGAAAACCACAGCCCCGCCAACGGGTCAACGCATCGCTTATCGCCCAGCAGAATAATCACAATAAATCCTAAGGAGTTAGCTAATGAATACTGCAACCGATATCGTATTTCTATCCGCTGCACGCACCCCCATGGGAGGCATGATGGGCAGCTTATCGAGCATGAGCGCCCCTGAACTGGGCGCGGTTGCTATTCGTGCAGCGGTTCAACGTGCGGGCATTGAGCCCGATGCCATTGATGAAGGCATTATGGGCTGCGTGCTTCCGGGGGGCGTCAAACAAGGCCCTGCTCGCCAAGCCATGCGTCAGGCCGGCATACCCGATGCGTGCGGCGCAATGACGATTAACAAGCTATGCGGTTCAGGCATGAAGGCCACCATGCTCGCCCACGACGTAATTAAAGCGGGTAGCGGGCAAATTCTACTGGCGGGGGGCATGGAGTCCATGTCCAACGCCCCCTACGTGCTGACCAAAGCCCGCGGCGGTTATCGGTTAGGCCACGGCGAACTCAAAGACCACATGTTTTTGGATGGTCTTGAGGATGCTGAAACGGGCACATTAATGGGCGTTTTCGCTCAGGATATCGCTTCACGGCGAGGCTACACACGGGAGCGTTTGGATGATTTTGCCATTGCCTCGCTCGAGCGCGCTATCGCGGCTTCCAACGGTGGGCAACTGGATGCTGAAATGGCGCCCGTCACCGTATCTACGCGCCAAGGCGACACGCTTATTGAACATGATGAACAACCGTTTCAAGCCAAACTCGACAAAATTCGCCACATGCGACCAGCCTTTTCTAAAGACGGCACCATCACTGCAGCAAACGCCAGCTCTATCTCCGATGGCGCTTCAGCGCTTATTGTGGCAAGCGCAGAAGCAGCCGAACGCCACGGCGTGAAGCCATTAGCCAGAATGCTGGGGCATGCAACCCACGCTCGCCACCCCAGCGAGTTTACGATTGCCCCGGTAGGCGCCATAGAAAGCCTGATGAAAAAGCTTGGCTGGAGCGTCGGCGACGTCGATTTATTTGAGATTAACGAAGCCTTTGCCGTGGTGACGCTAATGGCAATGGACGATCTTGGCTTACCTCACAGCAAGGTCAATATTTTTGGTGGCGCCTGCGCCCAAGGGCACCCTGTTGGCTCTACCGGTTCACGCATCATTGCCACGCTTATTCATGCCCTACGTACTCAAGGCAGCAAACGTGGCATTGCCAGCCTGTGTATTGGTGGCGGCGAGGCCACAGCGGTTGCCGTTGAGCTTATCGACTGACATAAACGACGCGGGGCCAACGCTTTGCAGCGTTAGCCCCGCGTCTTCCTATCACTCACGCCAGGAAGTTGTTGCTTATCCAAACCGCCCGGTAATGTAGTCGTGAGTACGCTGATCCTGAGGGTTAGTGAATATCTGATCAGTGCTATCCACTTCGACCAGGTCGCCCATATGGAAGAACGCAGTGCGGTCTGCCACTCGAGCGGCCTGCTGCATATTGTGAGTCACCATAACGATGGTATAGCTCTCACTTAACTCATCAATCAGCTGCTCCACTTTGGCCGTGGCAATCGGGTCAAGTGCAGAGCACGGCTCATCCATCAAAATGACATCCGGACTTACCGCGACCGTCCGTGCAATACACAAACGCTGCTGCTGACCACCTGACAACCCGGTACCTGGCTGATCAAGACGGTCTTTTACCTCTTCCCAAAGCCCTGCGCGGCGCAGGCTGCTTTCTACAATATCGTCAAGCTCGGCCTTACGCCGAGCCAAGCCGTGCAAGCGCGGCCCATATGCAATATTTTCGTAGATGGATTTCGGGAAGGGGTTCGGCTTTTGGAACACAATCCCCACCTGAGCGCGCAGCAATACTACATCACGGTTAGCCGCATAAATATCGTTTTTATCTAATGTAATTTTGCCTTCAACACGACAGATATCGATGGTGTCGTTCATGCGGTTTAAGCAGCGTAAAAATGTCGATTTACCGCAACCGGAAGGCCCAATAAAGGCCAGCACTTCGTTTTCGTAGATATCCAGGTCAATACCGTTAATTGCCTGAGAGTCACCGTAAAACACCTTAACGGCTTCGGCACTCATTTTGACCTTGTCTTTCGCCTTGCTGGTGCGGCTTTCACCGCCCCCGACGCTAACCATGGGAGTTGTTGTCATCGGCTCTGTTGAAGTATTCACTTACCACCTCGTCTCGAATTTTTTACGCAACCAAATCGCCAATGCATTCAAGCTTAACATTAGTCCCAGCAATACAATGATGGCCGCAGACGTGCGTGCTTCGAAGAAATTACGCAGCTCATTGCCTTGCCATAGATAAATCTGTACTGGCAGCGCGGTTGATTGATCCAACGGTGTTGCTGGCACACTCGCGACAAACGCGTTCATACCGATCAGAAGCAAGGGCGCTGTTTCCCCCAATGCTTGAGCAACACCCAAAATAGAGCCTGTCAAAATACCGGGAAGCGCCAAGGGCAGTACGTGGTGAAATACCGTCTGCACTCGCGATGCCCCGATCCCCAACGCCGCTTGACGAATAGAGGGCGGAATGGAGCGTAACGATGCCCGCGTAGCGATAATAATGGTCGGTAATGTCATCAACGTAAGCACCAGCCCCCCTACCAGGGGCGCTGAAATAGGCAATCTTAAATAGCCAATAAAGATAGATGCGCCCAGCAAACCGAACACAATGGAAGGAACCGCTGCCAGGTTATTGATATTGATTTCAATTAGATCGGTTAAGCGATTCTTGGGCGCAAACTCTTCCAGATAAATAGCGCTTGATACCCCTAACGGCACAGACAGCGCGATGACGATGATCATCATAAACAGCGAACCCATAAAGGCACCGGCCAGGCCCGCTGATGCCAAAGAGCTGCGTGAGTCAGTATTTAAAAATAACGAGGTACTAAACGCGTTACGAATGACGCCAGAGGCTTCAAGCTCGTCAGCCCAGGCGCGCGTTTGAGCACTTAGCTGTTGGCGTGCATCCGGCAAATCACGATCAATATTGCCTTTGATCCAGACATCCACGTTCGCACTCGCCAGCATCTTGAGTTCGACGGTTTGCCCCAACAGCGAAGGATCTTCAATAAACCGATCACGCAACGCGTAGCGCTCGCCAGAGGTGACAAGCGCACGCAGATCACGTAACTGCGGCCCCTCTACCTCTACCCCCAACGCCTCTTCCAGTGCGTTATCAATTAAGGATTGCCAATTGGCCAGCCCTGCTTGTGTTTCCCACTGTAAAAAACGCTCTTCAAACTCAAACTGGCTCTCGCCACTAGCGCGTTCAGGCTTGGGCTCAAGCTGGATAACCTCAGGGTCGAAATACACATCCATGTACATGGTGGCTTGCCAAAATGCCGGCACACCACGCATTAGAATGCTGATAAACAGGATGGCGACCAGCACCATACCGGTAATAACAGCGACAAGTCCCATCCGCCGAAAGCTGTTTTCTTTACGATGCCGTTTCGCCAGCGACTTTTCTATCGTCATCAGCCGGTGTTGCCGGCGCTGCTCAATCGTTATGGACATAGTCACTTACTCGTATTGCTGGCGATATTTACGCACGACAACCAGTGCGATGACGTTTAGGCCTAAGGTGATCACAAACAGGGTAAGACCGAGGGCAAACGCAACCAGGGACTGGGGGCTTGCAAAATCCATATCCCCGGTCAACTGGTTAACAATCGTTACGGTAATAGTCGATACCGCCTCGAAAGGGTTGGCATGCAGTACAGGGTTATTACCAGCGGCCAATACCACAATCATGGTTTCCCCAATCGCGCGGCTAGCTGCCAGCAAAAAAGCACCCACAATGCCGGGAAGCGCAGCGGGCAATACCACCTGTCGAATCGTTTCAGACTTGGTGGCGCCCAAACCTAATGCACCATCCCTCAGCGACTTAGGCACTTGGGTAATAATGTCGTCAGACAGCGAGGAGACAAAAGGAATGATCATGATCCCCATGACCAGGCCCGCTGTTATCGCGCTGGTTGTGCGAATATTAATGCCAATCAGATCACCAAAAGCGGAGAGAAAGGGGCCCACAACCATCAGCGCGAAAAAGCCATAAACAATGGTCGGGATACCCGCCAAAATCTCAATCACCGGCTTGGCCACATTGCGCAACCAGGGCGGCGCGTACTCTGCCATGTAGATTGCGGTCATTAACCCAACAGGAATCGCTACCAACAGTGCAATGCCACTGACCATTATGGTGCCCCAGAGGAGGGGTAATAAACCAAACTCCCCTTGGTCAGAGGTACCAGAGGTGCTAAATCGAGGGTTCCAGGTAGTGCCAAAGAAGAAGTCGACGGGACTAATAAAACTAAAGAACTTCATTGCCTCGCCCAGCATGGAGAGCACAATGCCAATCGTTGTAAATATAGCGACAGCCGAGCTTGCGGCTAGCGCAAACATAATAACCCGTTCAACCTGGTTACGGGCGCGCCACTGGGGCGTGATACGCCGCCGTGCAATGACCAGGCCCGCCACAGATAGCACGGCGACTAATGCCACCAGGCTAAAATTTTCAAACGTTTGAAGCCTTGCCATATGTGCCGCAGCGGCCCACTCTTCAGGACTACCACCACCCGCTACGCCACGTTCGTTTGCCAAGGCAGTTACACGATCCAGAAACGTTTGCATTTCACGGTCGCTCATACTGGCAACCATGTCAGTAGGCAACTGCTGAATAACCAGCATGTCGATTAACTGAGGGGCTAAAAATGACCATAACAAAAATATAGCGAGTGCAGGCAAGCCGCACCAAAGCGCCACAAGCGTACCGTAATAGCCCGGCCGCGAATGCATTCGTACATCTTGAGTTGCCGCAACCGCACGGCTGCGCGTCAAGCCTAAATGGTATGCCAAGGCCATCAACACCAACAGCGTGGCTATCAAGGCAAAGTTGCTCATTATCTTTCCGCCTTTGACTTGCTACGTTTAAGCGCCAGCATCAACTGCATGATGCTGGCGCAAAAACAAACTTAATAAGGTACACCGAATCTGAAGCAGTGCCGCACTTAGTCGACGCTTACGACCGTACGGGATTCGAACTGCTCAAGCACTTGGCTACGCTCGCTCTCATCCATCGGGATCAGACCAGCGTCTTCCAGCGGGCTGCCATAGCCAGAGGTCATTTCGTT
Organism: Halomonas sp. AOP30-A1-24; assembly: GCF_052378165.1. Lineage (NCBI taxonomy): Bacteria > Pseudomonadati > Pseudomonadota > Gammaproteobacteria > Oceanospirillales > Halomonadaceae > Halomonas > Halomonas sp. AOP30-A1-24. Next base: position 89,231 of record NZ_JBQSXL010000015.1, on the reverse strand, counting down.
CAGGAAGAACTCCGTGTATTCCGCCAGGCCAGGAATCACGTCAATGTGCTCGCCCTTTACGTAGAAGAACAGCGGACGAGAAACCGGATACTCACCAGAGCCAATCGTTTCCAGGCTAGGTGTTACACCATCAACGGTCGCCACTTGCAAGCGGTCACGGTTTTGATCGTAGAAGCTAAGGCCGAAGACACCTACTGCATCTTCCTGAGCATCCAGGCGCGCCAGGGTTTCGGTGTAATCGCCGGCAATTTCAACGATACGGCCATCGCCACGCAGGTTGATGCAAGCATCGCCTTCTACTTCAGCAACAGTGTCACAACCCGGGTGAACGACTTTCTCTTCAAAGACTTCACGCGTACCGTGGTTGGAAGCCGGGATAACCAGTACGATTTCCTGGTCAGGCAGGTTGCTGTCGATTTCAGACCAGCGGGTGTAGGGGTTATCAACCAGTTCGCCGTTTTGCGGCAGTTGAGCAGCCGCCGCTTTGAAAACATGCTCAGGCGTTAGGGCAAACTCGCCACGATCAAGGCGCGAGGCAAATACAATGCCGTCGTAGCCGAATTGGATTTCAATAATTTCGTTAACACCGTTTTCGGCACAGCTCTCAACCTCACCGCTACGAATTGAGCGAGAAGCGTTAGCGATATCAATGGTGTTTTCACCAACGCCCTGGCAGAACTGACGAAGGCCGCCACTTGAACCACCAGAACCAACTACCGGCGTATTAAACTGAGAATACGTATTACCAAACTCTTCAGCCACGATACCTGCAAACGGCAGTACAGTAGAAGAGCCCGCAATTTGGATTGTGTCGCGAGCCATGGCAGCGCTTGAAACACCTACCGCTAGACCGGCTACTACTGCAACACTTAGCGTATGCTTTTTCACGTCGTGTTCCCCTCTGGTTTGATATCCGGCCAGCTGATGCTTACCGGAAGAGTTGGCCTTCTGGCCTTTCACAAAAGAGAGTTTGCACACGTATCATTGCAGAAATATGACAATCTCTAAATCGTTAAATACGCAAAACGTCGTATAGCAAATGAGAACACTACGACAGGATAAAACGACTAGCGACTCTGTTCTGAATTGTCGGTCAGCATCCGCACGCCAATATTGCCCAACAATGACGCCCCCAGCATGGTCAATACCATGGGCCACAGGTGGGCGACTTCAAACGCCCCGACCAGCACCCCGGCAAGTGCGCCACAGCTAAACTGGATGCCACCCAGCAACGCCGTAGCGGTTGCACTGATATGCCCAAAGTGGTCCAGCAGTGACGAGATGGCATTCGGAGTGATCAAGCCAATCATGCCGGTAAATACCATCACCAGAGGCACAACGGTATATAGCGTGACCATATCCAGCGCTGTAACGATCACCAAGCCCAAGCCCGCGACCATCTGGATCATTAACCCCAGGCGCAGGTTTTGTTGGGGTGTGCGTTGACGCAGCATATAAATATTAACGCGGTTGGAGAGCGCAATAACAACGACGTTAACCCCGAAAATCAGCGGATACATCCCCGGAGAGAGACCAAAATAATCAAGATAGACAAAGGGCGATGCTGTTACAAAGGCGAAAAGACCGGCAAAAGAGGCGGCCACTGCACAGATATACCCCATGCCTTCTTTATGCCGCAGCACGCTTACATAATTGCCGAGCACCTGACGAGGCGACGCTGCAGGCAGTGTCATATCACGGGTTTCGGGTAACCGCGTCCCCAGCAGCCAAAGCAAAAAACCGGCATATGCCGCAAGAAAAACAAAAATCAGCCACCAGCCTGCCACATGCAGCAGCATACTCCCCACCGCCGGTGCCACCAGGGGAGCCAACATCATGATCATGGCCATGGTCGACATCACTTTGGCAGCCTCTCGGCCGCTAAAGCAGTCGCGTACAATGGCGGCAGAGTTTACCACGCAGGCTCCGCCACCCAGCGCCTGGATAAATCGCCAAAACAAAAGCGAGTTGAGGCTATCAGCCGTGGTAATCATCAGGCTTGCCAGCATAAATACGACTAAACCACCCATGAGTACCGGCTTGCGTCCTACCCGGTCAGATAGCGGTCCAAAGACAAGTTGGCCAATGGCAAAACCAAACAGGAACACACTAATCGAAAGCTCCGCGTGATGAATGCTGGCATTAACGGATTCCGCTAACACGCCAATCGCGGGCAAATAGGCGTCAATCGCAAAAGGGGCAAGCGCTGTGTTGGCAGCAACCAACAAAGCAACCCGTCGTGGGTTAAGTTCCATAGGACTCCCTGAATTAATTAGCCACCATCAAGCACGGCAGCAATCGATAGGCCGCTAATAGTAACGCGGTGATGAAAATTAAGCACCGCAGCCCCGAAAAACTGAAACATAAACTGCTTAGCCTAGGATTCATAAGCCTTTTCCAAGACCAACTCATGGAAACACTATGAATTTTAGAGCGCTGAAAAATATCCCACTACGCTGGCTAAGCCTATCCGCCTTACTGCTTGTAGCACTGTGTGTGCTCATGTTTGCCCTACTGACATGGAAAATGATGCAGCAGAGCCAGAACGATTTAGCGCTTCTTGAACAGGTTAATGTTCAACAGTCGTCATCGCTAAACCGGCTTCATATAGCGGGCCTTGAGGGGTTGCACCGTTTGGACAGAGCGCTTGAACGCCAATTGCGCCCCTCGCTAGGAGACCCGACAGAGGCGCTTCAAGCGGTCGAAAATGAGCTCTCTGAAATGGCAGTAGCACTGGCAACGTTTTTGGAAGCAACCGCTGAAACACCTCACCCGACACTTCGAGACGCTATAGAGCAGCAGGCAACAGCGCTTATTGGCACGATGAATGAACAATTAAACGCCGTTCAGACAGGTGACCGCGGCGGCTACCGGCAATTGACGCTTGATGCGTTAGCACATAGCCAAGCCCTAACCGAAGAGGCACGTAGCTTTTATCAACTGGCTGACCGTCAGGGTACAGAGCTAATGACTAACGCTCAACGCCGCGGTCAGTTGATTGGTCAATTGCTGTCAGGAGGCATTGCTATTGCCTTGGCACTGCTAGGTTTAATGGCCTGGATTGGACAGCGTCATGTTCTATTACCTATTAACCGCTTGGTCGCACACTTTCGTACAATGGCCGAGGGTGATTTAAGCGTTAAGGTCCCGGCTCAAGGCAATAATGAAATAGGCCAGCTCTACCAAGAGCTGGATAATATGCAGCGTGCACTCATTGAAACCGTTTCAGAGCTTCATAGTAATAGCCGCCATATTTTCGATAGCGCTCAACGCCTGGCGCTAGGCAATGAAGACCTTGCTATCCGAACGCGCCAGCAAAACGCATCCCACGAAACGACCGCGGCTAACCTGGATGAGCTGACAGAGAACGTTGCCACCACCGCTGGTTTTGCCGCCGATGCAACCCAGCTAACGTCTACGGCGGCATTACAAACCCAAGACGGTAGCCAGATAATGACCAACTTCCTGACCACCATGGAGGAGATTCACGCACGCTCAAAAGAAGTCGATGAGATTGTTAACGTTATTGATTCCATCGCTTTTCAAACCAATATTCTTGCGTTAAACGCCTCTGTAGAGGCCGCTCGCGCTGGCGAACAAGGCCGAGGCTTTGCCGTAGTGGCGGGCGAAGTACGCCAACTAGCCTCACGAAGCGCTGAAGCTGCGCGCCAAATCCAAACCTTGCTTGCCGCATCAGGCAACAGTATTGAGCGTGGCCATACCTTATCCAACAAGGCCAGCCACGGCATGAACGCGATTGTTGAAACGACCGAACAGGCCAATAGCATCATGCTTCAGATCGCTGATGCGGCTAATGAGCAGCACCGCCACATTGAACATCTGAATTCAACACTGCACGAACAGACCCAGGTGAATAGGGCCAATACCAAGCAGGTTGAAGCTACTGCTCAGGATGCAATGTCGCTTGAAGCCGCTGCAGAAAGGATGCGTGAACAAGCCGCACGCTTTAAAATCGGAGAGATATCCAGCGATGATTTTATTTGGCAAGCCTCTCCGCCAACACCTGACTTATCCAATACCCCCACATCGGATAATATTCAGCGAGCGCCTGCCTTGCTACAGTAAAGGACTAACGACGCAAGGAGTAATGAATGGCCACTAGCCTGCTAACACAGCTTAAAGAAATGACCTCGGTAGTCGCCGATACCGGCGACCTTGAAGCCATCCGACGTTTTGCGCCACAAGATGCAACGACGAACCCTTCGCTCATCCTACAAGCCGCTCAGCAAGAGCAGCGCCGCGCCCACTTGGCCGCTATTGCCAAGGAAAGCAAGGATATTGATGATGCGGTTGACCGCGTGGCTGTCGAGATTGGCAGTGAAATTAGTGAACTGGTGCCCGGCTACGTATCCACCGAAGTAAGTGCTCGGCTTTCATTTGACCGTGATGCCACTATTGCGCGCGCGCATTCATTGATTGAGCGGTACGCCCAAAAGGGCGTGGGTCCTGAGCGCATACTAATCAAGATGGCCTCCACTTGGGAGGGTATTCAGGCAGCGCAGCAGCTTGAGCGTGAAGGCATCCGTACCAACCTCACGCTGCTGTTTGGTTTTGCTCAGGCTCAAGCATGTGCCGATGCAGGCGTCACTTTGATTTCGCCGTTTGTCGGGCGCATCCTCGATTGGCATAAATCTCGTCAGCCTGAAGCCGATTTTAACGGTAACAATGACCCAGGCGTACAGTCTGTCAAACAGATTTACAGCTACTACAAGGGCCATAACTACGCCACCATCGTAATGGGCGCAAGCTTTCGTAATATCGGCGAGATTATATCTCTGGCAGGCTGTGACCGTCTGACCATTTCGCCCAAGTTGCTTACCGAGTTGGATGAACAGCAGGGTGAACTAACTCGCCAGCTAACGCCGATGGGCGCGAGTAGCTCAGCGGACGAGCCATTAACGCAAAGCGATTTCCGTTGGGCCATGAATGAAGATGAAATGGCGTCTGATAAACTAGCGGAAGGTATTCGCAAATTTATGGCCGACCAGCGTGAGCTGGAAACATTGCTCGGCACACTGCGAAAGTCATAAGTTATTAAATTGCGCCACGCTTAAACGACACCCCCCACAAAAGTGGGGGGGGGTTGTCAGTCGTCGGAGCCTCCCTTTCTTTATCAGGGAGGCTTTTTTAATGGTGGGGTTCTGTATTCTGCGCTTCCAACATCTCAACCAACGGCTGGAACTGCTCGCGATTATGCTCATTCATGTGCATTAAAATACGATGCGCTTCAAGAATTCGCTCGCGCAGCCCATCTTCATCCGCAGGCTCTTCAGGCAGCTCAACAAGCGCATCGCTAAGCGCTGGCGGCTGTTGAAGCGGCGCCTCCATCAAGGTAAAAAAACGCGCAAAGCCCATAACATCGAGCATTTTACGAACATCAGGATTATCCGCAATGATAGTAGGCGGGTGGGCCAAGCGCCCTTTTACAGCCATCGCCACCTTTGCAAGAAAACCCAATGCCGTTGAATCGACATTGGTCGCTTCACGCAAGTCAATCATTACCGCACGTAACCCAGGCGTTTCAGCCAGATGTTGTGCCTGGGTATCCAGCGTGGCACAAAGCGTTAACCGCACATCGCCACAGAGTTTTAAGACAAAAACACCGGACTCGAACGCCGCTTTAATACGGCCTTCATCAATCAGCATGACCAAATCCGCTCACCATCATGATTGTTAGATCATCGGGTAAAGCACCGCGTTCCTGGTTCGCCTCACCCGTCTCCCCTGCTGCCAGCAGGACACTTGTTTTGGCTAGCCGTTCGCGCAACTGCTCAAGCGTGACACTTTCGCTTACTAATTGCTCAAGCTCCTTGAGCCGCGTGTCGAGCGTTTTACCCGGCAAGCATTCCAATACACCATCTGAACACAGCCATAATCGAAATTCGGCCGGCAAGGCACAGCTCAGCGAAGGATACTCTATATCGGGGAAAAGGCCTACTGGCATCCCCTCTCCTTCAAGCCGGGAGAGCTTACCGCCCGCAACCAAAAAAGGCATCGGTAGCTGTGCACCGAGCGAATAGTGAAGAGTATGAGAGTGATGGTCAATAACACCTACAAACAACGTTGCATGTTTACCGATATCGGTCCCCTGCAACTCTCGATTCATAGCGGCCAACCAGTCCGGCGCCAAGCACTCGGGCTTGTGGCCGTCCCACTCATTTAGCCAACGGTTGCATAAATACTTTAACAGCACGGTCACAAACGCCGAGGATGCGCCGTGCCCAGAAACGTCTGCAAAATAAAACGCACTGTAACGGTCGTTGTAACGCTGATAATCCAGAAAGTCGCCGGATAGATAAAGCGAGGGCGCAAACCAATAATCATAGTAAACGCCGTTCACCACCTTGGGGTGAGCAGGCAATAACCGACGCTGAATATGCCCCCCACTTTGCTGGTCCATGCGCAGCAGCGCCAGATGTGTCTCCAGGCTCTCGTTTAATTCAGCGAGTCTTTCTCTATCACGGTCTCGCTCAATGGCTAACTCATTGAGCTCAATAGCCTTACGAATCATTCGTCGCAGCAGTTCAGCATGGCGTAGAGGATGAACGATATAGTCCACCAACCCTATGTCAATCGCCTTGATCAGGTCCGCATCCTGACGTGAGTCGCTTACCACCAACGTGGGTAAGCGACGCGTCAACTGCGACCACTGCTGCTGAGGCACCGAGTGCGCATGCGCAACAATCAAAGCGGTTTCTGCTGGAAGATAGTCGATATTATCTGCAGCATATACGCCCATACCATCACACGTGATGGCTTCTGCCAGCGCATCGCGCTCCGGACCGGGCGCGTCAATTACCGCAACCAGTTGCCTGGAATGATCCATATCAAGCCTCAATCGGCGAAATCGTCGTCACTAGCATCGCTGTCGTCGAAATCACTGTCATTGAAATCGCTGTCGTTAAAGTCAAAATCATCCATTGCAAACGGGTCATCGCCTAACTCGCCGTCACTAATTTCAAACTGGCGGCTCTGCAAATAAGCGTCGCGCACAAAGCTGTAGCGATCACCACTAATCAAGTTTTCCCGATCAAGTAACGCGGCGCGTCGGTCAATAATATTGAGCGCGCTTAATACAAGCTCGGTGGTGTTATCATCCACGTAAACGATGGGGTAGGTCATGATATCAGCAGGCCGACCCGTAGCATCACGTAACGTACTGGGCCCCAAAAACGGCAAGACAAGGTAGCGTGAGTCATCCCACCCCCAGGCCGCCAGCGTTTGCCCGAAATCCTCGTCGCTTGCGTTAATCTCCATCAACGTCGCGTAATCAAGCAACCCACCGATACCCACCGTTGTGTTGATCAAAAAACGGGATGTTGCCAACCCAGCGTTCGCCGGTTTTCCTTGAAGAAGACTATTTATGGCCGTACGAATTTCTCCAAGGTTGGAGAAAAAGTTGCTGACACCGGTTTGTACAGGGCTCGGCGTAATCGTGCGATACCCTTGGGCTACCGGCTTCAACGTATACTGATCAACGACATCGTTAAAGGCAAAAACGCGGCGATTAAAGCCCTCCCACGGATCATCCGGATTCGCATCTTGAGCCATTTGCGTGCTGGCACAACCGCTAGCCGCCATGGTGATAAGCAGCACAGCTGGTAGGGCTGCGTTACGCAGTGAAAAAGTGGTGGCTTGCCTGGCTAACAACCGCAGCATGGTTATTCCTCTTCAAAAACTAACGTACTGTCACTGACGTCGTACTGTTACTGACGTCGAACTACGACGCACCCTGCGCTGTAGCCTGCTCCAAAGGAGCAAATCACACCAATGTCGCCCTCCACCATATCCTCATGATGTAAATGAAAGGCAATAATGGAACCAGCGGAGCTTGTGTTTGCATAGCGGTCTAAAATGATGGGCGCTTGCGCCTCACTGGGCTCAAAACCCAATACCCTGCGAGCGATAAGATCGTTCATATGGCGGTTAGCCTGATGCAGCCACATTTTTTTGAGATCACTTCCCGATAGCTCCAACGAGGTCAAGTGATCTGTAATCAACTGGGCTACCATGGGACACACTTCTTTGAAAACTCGCCGCCCTTCTTGCACAAAGAGCTTATCAATTGCTAACGGATCACTGTCCGTCACACGGTTTAAAAAGCCGGCATTATTGCGAATGGCATTGGAAAACCGGGTAACAAGCCGCGTACCTATAATTTCAAAGCGCTCATCGGCCACTGCATCGACACTGTTTTCCAGGACCACAGCGGTGCAAGCATCGCCGAAAATAAAGTGGCTGTCACGGTCTCGAAAGTTTAAATGTGCCGAACAGATTTCCGGGTTCACTACCAGGGCGCGCTTAATACTGCCGGACGCAATAGCATTAGCGGCCGATTCAAGGGCGAACGTAGCAGAGCTGCAAGCCACGTTCATATCAAATCCATAACCCTTGGCACCCAGCATCTGCTGCACTTCTACCGCTAACGCAGGATAGGCACGCTCCATATTGGAGCAAGCCACAATCACCAGTTCGATGTCACCAGGTGCTACCTGGGCCTTTTCCAGCGCTTGGCGTGCGGCAGAGACGGCCATGTCACACTGAATAGAGGGCTCGTCATTTTGACGTAATGGCAGCCGAGGACACATCCGCTCAGGATCTAAAATACCTGAAGCATCCAATACGTAACGACTTTTAATACCAGAGGCTTTTTCGATGAACTCACTGCTGGAGTGGGCTAGCGGCTCACGCTCACCCCGTGCAATCGCATCCGCATGACACGCATTTTCGTTATCCACCCACGTATTAAATGCAGCCACCAGCGCCGCATTATCAATGGCGTGTTCCGGTGTATAAAGCCCTGTCCCGGTTATCACCACGTTTGTCATGCCTATCTCCTCTAAGCGGCTTTTGCCCCTATTGCTTGCTGTTTAGACTCAGGCCCAAGGCTCGCGCTTAATATTACTGTGTGCGTTATTTGCAGGGTTTACCAGTCATCTTTTAAACGCTAATTATTTCTTGCCAACGCTTTTCAAGGCGCTTTGCCGATACAGGCATCAGCGTTCCCAACTGCTGAGCAAAAAGGGAAACGCGAAGCTCCTGTATCCACCAGCCAAATTCCACCAACTCGGGATCTTCAACACGCCCCCGACGCTCGCTTTTACGCCGCGCATCAAAGCGAGTTTCAAGGGCCTGAACGTCATGCATCAGCATCTGGTCACGCCCGCGCTCACGTGCAGCTTTTTCAAGGCGGATGAGCGCGGCTTCGGTGTAACGAGGATACTCTGTCAGCCATTGGCCTGCATCACGAATGAACCCCGGGTAGACCAGCCGCTGCATCTGTACGCTGATATCGTTATACACTAGGGCAAGCGCAAAATTGAGCTTGCCTTTAAGCACTTTACTCACTGCCAAGTGACCTTTTAGCGCCGCCTCGACCTGCTCAAGCAGGGAAGTCGCGTAATCAACCAATTCTGCTTTGGTAGCGTCCAGGCGAGCGCTCAATTCGGCCGATGAGCGCGGCAAAGGATGCTGGGCAACGACTTGAGTAAAGACGGCTAACATCAGGTCATCCAGCAACGCTTGCTTGCTACCCACTTTGGCAAACAGCAGCGCGCATTTTTCAACACCGGGTAGGCGCTTAATCGCTTTTACCTGGTCAGGCTGTTTGGCAATTGCCAGCCGGGCAACGCCCTCTTGATGCGCCGCCAATGCCTTTGCCGGATGATCAAAAAGCGCGACCTTAAACTCACTGGCTTCAGCCACCAACGCCGGGTAGGCCTCGACACGAATGCCCGCCTGCGTAGTCACACGCGAATCAGGCAATGGCTCCTCAGGCAGGCCGTCAAGCGTAGGCGCCTGGTTTGCCTGCTCGGCCAACGCCTGGGCACCGGCACTGGCCGCCGCTTCAAAGCGCTGCTCCAGCGCTCTGACATCGCGCCCTTGACCCAGCAGCTCACCAGCATGATTGATGACTCGAATGTTCATAATCAGGTGGGCATCGAGTAAATCCAGCCGCCAGTCATCCGGATGAACACGCGTTGCGGTACGTCGACGTATAAATTCGCCCAATGCTTCTGTGAGCGGGCGCTGATCGGGCACCAGGGTTTCCAACGCTGCATCGACCCAATCAGGAATGGGTACCACCTGGCGGCGAATGCTTTTAGGCAGCGACTTTAAAAGCGCAATGCACTTTTCTCTTAAAAGCCCAGGCACCAACCACTCTAATGCGTGCACAGGCAATTGAGGCAGCATGGCGGCAGGTACGGTCAATGTAACGCCATCATCGTCTGCATTGGGATTAAAGTGATAACTCACCGGATAAGCCACCCCGGCAAGTGTTAAATGGTCAGGGTACTGCGCTTGGGTGACATCGGCGGCGTCACGCGCTTTCAGCGCATCCAGATCAAAATTCAACAGCGCAGGCGTCTGGCGTTCAGCCTGCTTACGCCAGTGCTCGAAGCCTTTACCATTGACAATGTCGTCTGGAATACGCGCGTCGTAAAACGCAAACAACGCCTCTTCATCGACCAGAATATCACGGCGGCGGGCGCGGTCTTCAAGCGCCTCCACTTCGTCAATGAGTGCGCGGTTATGAGCAAAAAACGCGCCCTGAGTCGTAAACTCGCCTTCCACCAGCGCACGACGGATAAACAGCTCGCGCGATTCTTTGGGGGCAATTGGCCCATAGTGCACACGCCGACGCGCGACAATAGGCAGGCCAAACAGCGTTACTTGCTCAAAAGCAACGACCTGCGCACGCTTTTGTTCCCAATGAGGCTCGCTATAGCTGCGTTTCACCAAGTGCTGAGCCTGCGGTTCGATCCACTGGGGATCGATCTTGGCAACGGTGCGTGCATACAGTTTTGTGGTTTCAATCAGCTCAAATGCCATTAGCCATTTGGGCGATTTTTTGGCGAGCCCCGAGCCGGGGTGAATCATGAATTTACGATTACGTGCGCCCAGGTACTCGCGATTTTCCACTACCGTGCCCAGGTTAGACAACAGGCCTGAAAGAAGCGCCTGGTGTAACTTACCTGAGGTCTTGCGTCTGGCCTGACGCGCCTGCTCTTCGCTCTCCTCGTCATTGCGCGGTAGCGGAGCGGGAACATCGATCTGCATATCGCGCAGCAACTGCCTAAGCTGACGGAACGTATCGTGCCATTCACGCATGCGCAGATAATTAATATAGTGCTCGCGACACCAGCGGCGCAGCTGATTGCCGGATAATGCTTCGCGGGCATTCTCAATGCCATGCCACAAGTTGAGCAGCGCGACAAAATCCGAATCCGGGTCGTGCCAACGCTGGTGCGCCTGATCGGCAGCCTGGCGTTTATCGGCCGGACGGTCTCGCGGGTCCTGAATGGCAAGCGCGGACACCACCACCAGCACATCACGCAGGCTACCGCGCTCCGCACCTGCTAACACCATCCGTGCCAAGCGCGGGTCGATGGGCAGTTTCGCTAACTTTCGCCCCAACTCGCTCAGGTGATGCTTTTCGTTGACCGCGCCCAGCTCAAACAATAGCCGAAAACCATCTTTTACAAAGCGGCTGTCCGGTGGGTCTACAAAGGGGAACGCTTCAATATCACCCAGTTTTAGCGCCAGCATCGACAGAATGACCGAGGCTAAATTGGTCCGCTGAATTTCAGGATCAGTAAAGGCTGGACGCGAGACGAAGTCCTCTTCGTCGTAAAGACGAATACACACCCCTTCTGCCACCCTACCGCAGCGCCCCTTGCGCTGATTGGCACTGGCCTGGCTTACCGGCTCAATCGGTAGGCGCTGAATTTTTGCCCGATAGCTGTAGCGGCTAATCCGGACAAGCCCCGGGTCCACCACATAACGAATGCCGGGCACCGTCAACGAGGTTTCCGCAACGTTAGTGGCCAACACAATGCGCCTTCCACGGTGGGCAGAAAAAACCCGGTTCTGCTCCTCATTGGAGAGACGTGCGTACAGCGGCAGTATTTCCGTCCCTTGCAAATCAGCCCGGCGTAACGTATCGGCTGTTTCACGAATTTCTCGCTCGCCTGGCAAAAATACCAGAACATCCCGGGGGCCATGTAGCCAGCCTTTTTCGCGCTCGATGGCTTCGATTTCGAGAACGGCGTGCAAAATCCCTTCTTGTAAGGTGCGATCCTCTTCATCTTCTTCATCACGCACCAAAGGGCGATAATGCACGTCGACCGGATACGTACGTCCTGATACCTCAACGACGGGTGCGGATGCTTTAGGCGTACCGAAATGCGCGGCAAAACGATCAACATCAATGGTTGCCGAGGTAATAATCACTTTAAGGTCAGGACGTTTAGGCAACAGCCTTTTTAAATAGCCCAGCAGAAAATCGATGTTCAGGCTACGTTCATGAGCTTCATCAATAATGATGGTGTCGTAGCGCAGCAACAAGGGATCGTGCTGGGTTTCAGCCAGCAAGATACCATCGGTCATTAGCTTCACTAACGTGGTGGGGCTACTTTGATCCGTAAAACGTACCTGATAGCCCACCTGCTCACCAAGCGGCACCTCAAGCTCTTCGGCCAGCCGCCCGGCAACACTGCGCGCCGCTAAACGCCGCGGCTGTGTATGACCGATAAGTCCTTTACGTCCACGGCCTAACTCCAGGCACATTTTGGGGAGCTGAGTCGTTTTGCCCGACCCGGTCTCCCCCGCCACTACCACCACCTGATGGTCACGAAGGGCGTTTAAAATATCTTCCCGACGCTCAACCACCGGCAACTCAGCCGGATAGTTAAAGGTCACCTTCAACGCCTCGCGCTGGTTAAACACTTGCTGTGCCCGGTGAATATCGCGCTCCACCTCGTGCAAACCGTGACCAATCGGCTTGTTGTCGCGCAGGCGACGCGCCAGCCCTGCTACGCGCCGCTCAAGGCGCTGGGCATCACGCAGCATAACGTTGCTTATGGTTTCATTAAGCGTAGCCAAGCGTTGATTATCGGTAAGATCAGAAGGCATATCGGTGGTCACGTTAGGCTCAGTTTCCATTCGTTATTGAAAAGCAGATGTACCAATGGATATCGGTAGGGCAAATAACTATTCGGCCCGCTACGCGAGCGGGCCGAATATTGTAACGCTTTCACCAACGCGACGCCTAACCAGTGGCGTAATCGCTCATCAGTGCGTTATCTATTTTCGTCACTATAGACGCTTCCTCTAACTATCTGCCTCACTGGCCGCAGGCTTATTTTCATCGCGCAGTTCACGACGCAATACTTTGCCCACATTGGTTTTGGGCAGTTCATCACGAAACTCGATGAACCTGGGCACTTTATAGCCGGTAAGTTCTTTTTTGCACCAGCTGCGCAGCGTTTCGGCATCCAACTGACTGTTTTTGGAGACGACAAACAGCTTGATGACTTCACCTGCGTCGTCGTCCGGCACACCGACTACCGCCGCTTCGATAATATCCGGATGGGCGGCGACCACGTCTTCCACCTCATTGGGGTAGACGTTAAAGCCCGACACCAGAATCATATCCTTCTTGCGGTCAACGATACGGATGTAGCCGTCATCCTGAAGCACGGCGATATCACCGGTATGGAACCAGCCGCCCTCATCGATGGAGTTACGGGTTTCATCGTCGCGCTGCCAGTATCCCTTCATCACTTGAGGGCCCTGCACGCAAAGCTCGCCCGGCTCGCCCAGAGCCACATCATTGCCATCAGCATCCACTACTTTTACCGAGGTGCCTGCAACGGGCTTACCGATCGTACCCAACTGAATAGCATCGGTTGGGTTAAAGCTCACAATTGGCGAGGTTTCTGTCAATCCATACCCCTCAGCAACTGGGCAACCTGTCGTTTGCTCCCAACGCTGGGCGGCTGCCTTGGTTAGTGCCATACCACCAGAAATAGTCAGCTTTAGATGGGAAAAATCGAGCTGCTTAAAGTCGTCACGATTACACAGCGCATTGAACAGCGTATTTAAGCCAATAAACGCTGTGAACTTTAGCCCTTTAAGCTCTTTTATAAAACTGTCCAGATCACGGGGGTTGGTAATCAGCAGCGAATGATTGCCCGACTCCATTAAAAACAGGCAGTTCACTGTAAAGGTGTAGATGTGATAAACCGGCAGTGGCGCTATTACTAACTCCTCGCCCACGTTTAGATGCGTACCAATAGCGGCACGCGCCTGCAGCATATTAGCAATCAAGTTACGGTGGGTTAGCATCGCCCCTTTTGGCAGGCCGGTTGTACCGCCGGTGTACTGCAGCGCGGCCAAATCATCCTGTTCTCGGCTTACCTCAGTGTGATTTAAAGAAGCGCCCTTCTTCAAAACATCACGAAAGCTTAACGCGGTGGGCAGCGAGTAGGCAGGCACCATCTTTTTCACATGCTTCACGACCGCATTAATCAACCACCGTTTGGGCAGGCCGTGCAGGTCTCCCAACTCGGTGACCAGCACATGTTTGATATCGGTTTTATCAACGACGTTTTCAAGCTTTTTAGCCATATTGGCTAATATCAACACAGCCTTGGCACCAGAATCCTTAAACTGGTGGGTCATCTCCCGCTCGGTGTAAAGCGGGTTGGTATTTACCACGACCAGACCTGCCCGCATGGCGCCAAACACCGCCACGGGGAATTGCAAGACATTGGGCAGTTGAATGGCGATCCGGTCGCCCGGCTTCAAATCAGTCTCGTGCTGAAGCCAAGCGGCAAAGTCTGCTGAAAGACGGTCAAGATCAGCAAAAGTAAGCGTTTTGCCCATGCAGCTAAAAGCAGGCTTTTGCTGATACCGGCTTACTGCCGCGTGAAAAACATCTGTGACAGAGTTGTACTTATCCAACCCTTCAAGCGCTGGGCCGCGTAAAATAGGCGCTGTGGCGTGTTCGCTCATGGGCAATCTCCGCTATCCATGTCGATGTTATAACCGACCTTGTTATTGTCGCGAGGCAAGAGGGCCAACGATATACGACCCCAGACATGCTGTAAAACGATCGATTGAAACTTGTGTTTCAACTTTAGCCGATAAAGGGCCGAGCTCTTAACTTTCCTCCTAACCTTCCTCCCATCTTTTCTAAATGTCTACGTAACAATGTAGCGTAATGGGCAGTTCTTATGGACAGTTCTTATAGACAGTTCTTATGGCCAGTTCTTATGGACAAGCCCTTATGGACAGTAACGCGCCTCGATTTCTCCTTCACGCCACACTAAAAGCTCGCCGGGCACCATGGTGCACCAGGCTTCATTGTGGGTTAGCGGCTCGGTGGCTATAACAGAAACCACATCATTGGGTGTCGTGTGCTCGGCAAAATTAACCGTAAGTTCGGCATCAGAAAGCTCGGCATCACCAAAGGGTGCTCGCCGGGTAATATGCGCAAGCTTCGTCGAGCAGTAGGTATAGAGATACTGACCATCGGACAGCAACAAGTTAAACACGCCCAAAGCACGTAGCTGTTCACATCGTGCATGCAGCGTCTCCCATAAAGATTCAGGCGATGCCGGGGCCGTTGGAAAAGCGTCTCGCAGTTGACCCATTAGCCAACAAAAAGCATGTTCGCTATCGGTATTGCCAACCGGCGTGTACACCCCCAACGGTAAGTGCTGCCATTCGCTTAGCTGACCATTGTGCGCATAGCACCAAGGGCGGCCCCACATTTCACGCGTAAAAGGGTGAGTATTCGCCAGGCGCACACCGCCAACGTTTGCTTGGCGGATATGGCTAATCACTACGTTTGATTTAATCGGGTAGTCGCAGATTAGCCGTGCGATGGGCGAGTTGACAGAAGGATGCGGGTCACGAAACTCGCGGTACCCGCCCTCTTCATAAAAAGCGATACCCCACCCGTCGCGGTGCGGCCCAGTGCCGCCACCACGATGTAAAAAGCCTGAAAAACTAAAGCAGATATCGGTCGGGACGTTAGCGCTCATCCCCAACAGCTCACACATAACCGCGCCTCCTTCCGCTTTTCATTATCTGCATTAACCAATAACCGGTTCGCGACGACGCGTAGGCTGTGGGTCTTCAGCTTCCTCCTGTTTCACGCGCTTGGCGGGCGGCGCACTTGGCGGCCGACGCCACCACCAGAGAGCGATGCCTATCGCTGCGCCGATAGCAATCCCAGCGACCAGGCACAACAGGCTGCCACGCAGCGCATTAACGTTATGCTCAAGAAAACCAACCGCGGCCACCATCGCCGCAGGCGCCCAACCGGTATAGAACTCACCCTCTTCTACTAGCGGTAGACGAAACATCGCTGGCGTCCACATGGCGCCCGCCATTCCCCACGTCACCACCAGGCGCGGCAAACGCGGTAGAAACGCCACCGCAAAATAGATGGCAATGACGACCAGCAGCGAAATACCGTAATAACTTAGCCACAGCTGTGACATTGAACCTGTAAACAGCATAATACCCCTCATGTGGGTGCATGCACCCGACGTTAATTTCCCGCTATGGTACCTATCAATTTATGAAAGCACAGCCAGACACGCTCGCAGGCTCACCCGTCGCGCGCTATTATCGCGCTAATGATCCCAAATGGCACTGGTTGGAAGCACGAGATTCGCCTGATGTTAGCGCATTTTTAGAAGCCGCCAACCAGCAGCAGGCCCAATGGTTTGCACCGCTGGCTCCGCTGGCCGAAACGCTCTATAAAAGCCATCTTGCGCGCCGTGAGCTTGCCGTCACCAGCCTTGAGACAGCGCTTGACCACTTTACGTTCTGGAGCGAGACCGGCGCCGACGATGATTACCCTCACTGGTGGCGTTTCCCAAACGGGCAACCGGCACAGCGTGAATGTTTTTTTGATGTTCAAGCCCGTGCTGCGGATGAAGAATTTTATGACATGGGCGATATGGCACTCTCTCCTGACGAGCAGTGGCTCGCCTGGACAGAGGACACACAAGGAGACGAGCGCTACACGCTTTGGATAAAATCGCTGCCCAGCGGCGAGCCTGTCTCTCTGCTCAGCGATATTGGTGCGGGCTTATGTTGGGCTGAAGACCAGACAGCAAGCTCGGCAACTCTCTTTTTTACTCGATTTGATGCAACCCAACGCCCTGACAGTATTTGGCAAGTATCGCTCCCTTTTAACGCACCTGCACAGCACTCAGCGCCTACTCTGGTGCTGCGTGAAAAGGACCCTGAGTTTTGGCTGGGCATTGGCAAAACCCGCTCGCGCCAGTGGTTACTGATCGAAAGCGGCTCGAAAGATACCAACGAGATTTACGCGCTGCCCGCGCATCGGCCATCGGCCGTGCCACTCTGTGTGCAGCCCCGTCAATCCGGCGTTGAGTACACGATTGATCACCGGCCAGGCACCTTTTACCGCGTCCATAACCAGACAAGCGCGCATTTTCAGCTCGACTTCCTGGACGAACCAGCCCTGGGCAACCCTGAAGCACGCTGGCAGCCGCTTATTGCGCCGCGCGATGACACCACACTGGAAGGTATTGATGCGTTTTCCTGGGGGCTGATTATCGCAGAGCGCGACCATACCCAAGCGCAGGTAGTGCTGCGTCGCTGGGTGTTGGATGCACAGCATCATCGCTTGGTTGACGACTACCTTAGCCTGCCAGAGCAACCTTGTTCCCAATCACTTGAAGATGCGCCGCATTTTGACACCCAGGAATTACGCTTACGCGAGGAGTCCTTTACACAGCCCCCCAGCTGGTTTGCGCTTGATCTTGCCAATGGCGAGCGAACACTCCTTAAGCGCGTTCCCGTTTATGGTGGTTTAACACCGGAGCAGTTGGTAAGCCGCCGAATATGGGCCACCAGCGCAGATGGCGAGCAAGTACCGGTCTCTATCGTAATGCGTGCGGACCTGGTCGGCGAGCCATTACCCACGCTACTTTATGGCTACGGTGCTTACGGGGAAGCGCTTGACCCGTGGTTTTCTATTGCCCGCCTGGAGTTGCTTGAACGCGGCGCCGCGTTTGCAGTTGCCCATGTGCGCGGCGGTGGCGAGCGGGGTGAACCCTGGTACTTGCAGGGTAAAATGGCGCACAAAGAGAATAGCTTTAACGACTTTCTGGCCGCGCGGGATGCGCTGGTGGAGTGCGGAGTAAGTGATCCTGCGCGAGTAGTCGCTTACGGCGCCAGCGCTGGCGGTTTATTGGTCGGCACGTGTGTTAATCGTGCTCCCAAGGCTTTTTGTGCCGCTGTGCTTGATGTGCCGTTTTTGGATGTCTTACGCACGATGCAAAACCCCGAACTTCCCCTAACCACCGCTGAGTACAGCGAATGGGGAAACCCCGAAACACCCGAAGTGGCCGAACGCATTCGTCACTACTCGCCCATGGACAATATAACGGCCCAAGAGTATCCCGCGCTTTGGATTGAAGGCAGTTGGTTTGATACACGGGTGAGCTACTGGGAGCCTGCCAAATATTACGCGCAAGTCACCCAACAGCAGCTAGGCAGCGCCCCTGTTTTGATGCATACCGATATGAGCAGCGGGCATGGCGGTGCATCCGGCCGATTTAAAGCGTGGCAAGATACCGCTAGGCAGGACGCGTTTATCCTTTGGGCATTGGGGTTAGCCGCCGATTTCAAGGATAGCGCCATCTAAGCAGCCCACTGCTTTAAACCTCCCACCGTTAGGCAGCCTTCGCGCTGCCTTTTATTTTTTTGAAAATACTTTCCACAAAAACCATTTTGCTTCATACTCAACTTTAGTCGAATGCTTTTACCTTTACTATTGGAGCAAGCAATGAAGCACCAGGACCACTTCCCAACCATTTGGGACATGCCGCTTAAGCAACCGTCCGCCAAGCCGAATAAAAACAGAGCAGCTAAAAACAGAGCGGCTCAACCATCCTTGTTCAAAGGCATAATGCTTGCCTTAAGAAATATAGCCAAGCACAAGCCCGTCGCCTAACGATCACGTCAGGCTGGATATTTGTGTGGACCGGCTTAATGTCGTCAAAAAGGAGAGGGCTGGGGCTGCCACTTGCAGGATGGTTACTTACATGGGCAGTACAGCAATAATGTGGGATTCAAGTTCTCGTTCAGGCACATCATCCTGAGAGACCGCAAAGCTACGCACGCTGATGCCTTTACGGTGCACGCGCTCGGCATCATTACTCAGCAGCGGATGCCAGCCAGCTAACTTCCGCCCTTCGGATACTCGGCGATACGCGCACGAAGCGGGCAGCCAGGTAAACTCTTTTACCAGTGCAGGCGTCAGTTGGGTGCAGTCAGGCACACTATCAAAGCGATTCGGGTAATCACTGCATTGGCAGCTTTGAATATCCAGCAGGCGGCAGGCGACGTTCAAGACAGCCAGCTCCTGCGTTTCATCATCATGTAGCTTTAACAGGCAACACTGCCCGCAGCCATCGCAAAGTGCCTCCCACTCTTGCGGGGTAAGCTCTTCCAGCGTGTAACGCTCCCAAAAGCGCTCGCGCATTCCGGTTTCCATCCTTACTCCTCTTGCGGGTTATACGCGTAATTTACAGCCCCATCGCTGCTTAACGTGGCGCTTAACGCTGGCCATAGCGAATGATAATCCGCTTCCAGTAAACGATAGTCGCTTTGCAGCCAAGGGATGAGTTCAGCAAGCCGATTTGGTCCTGACAAGCGCTGACCAAGACCCGCAACTGCCTTGCAGGTAAAATCAAAATCGGCGTAATTTCTTAGCCAATCGTGCTTGATCATAAAGGGCATCATCCCCTCCAGCCGATTGGGCGCCGGTCTCGCTGACAACAGGCGATAACAGCGCTCTACCATTTGCTGCTGCTCAAGCAAGCCGGCCTTATCTCGCGCTAAAAAATGATCCCACACAATATCCAGCGCAATACCAGCGTAGCGTCGCTTACCTGCAGGCGCCCGATGTTTCGCATTTAGCACGCTTGGATGCTGGTCGACCCAGGCATCCACTTTACGGTGATGCTGTATGCCGCTCGCGACATCCGCTGGCCAATCACCCAGATGGCTACCTTTAACACCATCGGCAATCAGGTTGCCGTAAAGAAAATCATCACTCCCTTCACAGGCAAGCCAGGCATGGGCCAGGAAATTCACGGTAGCGGCTACTGCGCCGCATCGCGCGCGTTTAATTGCGCGCGATGTACATCAAGCAAGTAATCCTCTTTTGCAGGCGGCATCTGCAGATATAAACCCTGCTCATCAATAGCGGCTATAACGTCATCCACATTTACTCGGGCCAGTTTTTTATCGGCGGTGAGAATCATGGTGAATACCGCGACGGGCTTTCCAAACGTTGCGAGCAGCGCCTCAGGAACGGGCGTGAGCCCTTTGCGCTTATCAACGTATAAATACATTTCATCTTTTCGCGAGCTTTTAAAAATCTCACAAAGCAGCTTGTCACTCATTTAGACAACTCCTTTAATGCCTGCTCAAGCTCATCGGCCAAACATTCGCCCCGCCATCCTTGTGGCAGAGTTAAAGGCTGGCTTGCCATGTCCTGCATGACCAACGCCTCAATATCACGGCGGCGCATCAACACTTCAGACGCCATGCCAAGCCCGGCCGCTTTCGTGTTAATAACGGATTTTAGGGCTTTGAAACGTTGTTTAAAGGCGGGCTGCATCGGGTCCGGCCAGCGCGCCAACAGCTCATTTTCGTCGCAGTGCTGGGCCTTTTTAACCATTGCCAATAGCGTGTCGCCCTCTTTTTTGACCAACGCTGGCTTAAAGCCTTCCACCTCGGCCAACTCATAGCGATTTTTCGGCATGGCGTCAGCAGCTGCAAACAGCAACTTGTCACTAATAAGCCAATTGCGCGGCAAATTACGCCGCCGTGTTTCGCCTTCCCGCCAAATGGTCATCAGCCGATAAGCCTCTAATTGGCGCGGATCAAGCCGCCATAGCTGACGGTGACGGGCGTACCACTGGCCATCCGCTTCAACGCTGCGCCCGGCCTGTTCGATCAAACTGGCACACTCTTCATGCAGCCATTGGCCGCGGCCTAACCCTTCCAGTCGTTCAGCCTGATGCGCCCATACTTGAAGCAGGTAAATAACATCCAACGCCGCATAGTCACACTGAGAGGGCGTCAAAGGCCGCTCTAGCCAGTTGGAGCGCGTCTCCTCTTTGGGCAGCGTTTCGCCTATCCAAAACTCCACCAGCTTTTGATACCCCATCGAGGGCACTTCACCGAGAAACCCTTGAGCAACCTGCGTATCCACCAATGGCGTTGGTAACACCCCGGCCCAATGCTGAAAAACTTCTAAATCTTCACTACACGCATGCAGCAGTTTAATGGCGCTATTTTGCAGTAACTGCCGAAAGGCAGGCGTGCAGGACGTGGCCAGCGGGTCAACCAAGTACGCAACGTCCCCGGCAGCAAATTGAATTAATGCAGGGACGGGGAAAAACGTGTTTTCACGGAAAAACTCTGTATCCAGCGCGATGACAGGGGCGTTGGCCACTTGTGCGCAGGCCGCATCAAGCGCCTCGGGGCTGTCAATCCACTGGTATACGGGGGAGGCTAGAGAAGACAAAGCATACTTCCAGGTTGCTACAACCGCGATTGCGCTTGCAATGTTGATGGGTTAATCGCTGGTAAAGGGCTGTCGGCCATTAAACGCACGGCTTAAGGTACCGCCATCGACATACTCAAGCTCACCACCCATAGGAACACCATAAGCTAAACGTGAAAACTTCACGCCGTAGTGGGCCAATTGAGCGGCGATATAGTGCGCGGTTGCTTCACCTTCGACGGTTGGGTTGGTCGCCAGTACAATTTCTTCGATATGGCCTTCTGCTACACGCGTTTCCAACTGCTCAAGCCCAATCGCGTCAGGACCGATACCATCCAAAGGCGACAAGTGCCCATGAAGCACAAAATAGCGGCCCTGAAAGCCACCCGCTTCCTCAATCGCCAGCTGATCAGCGGGTGACTCAACCACACACAATAAGGCATCGTCGCGGCGAGGCGTTTCGCATATCGCGCAAATATCAGCTTCGGTCAGCGTGCGACAGCGCTGACAGTAGCCGACCTCGTCAATCGCTTTTTGAATGACCGAAGCAAGACGCTGACCGCCTGCCCGCTCACGCTCAAGCAAATGCATTGCCATACGCTGGGCCGTCTTCGGCCCAACCCCTGGCAACACACGAAACGCATCCATCAGTTGTTCAATAAGAGGAGAAAATCGCATTACTTAGAACGGCATCTTGAAACCAGGCGGCAGGTTCAATCCAGCCGTTGCTTCTTCCATCCGAGCTTTAGAGTTTGTTTCAACTTTACGTACAGCATCATTCACCGCGGCGGCTAAAAGATCTTCAAGCAGCTCTTTATCTTCTTCCATTACGCTTGGATCGATGCTGACCTGACTCACGTCATGGCGTCCGTTCATGGTGACTTTAACCATGCCTGCGCCGGCTTCACCGTATACTTCTGACTGAGCGGCTTCTTCCTGAATGCGCTGCATTTTTTCCTGCATCTCTTGGGCTTGCTTCATCAAGTTGCCCATTCCACCTTTCAACATGGTGTGCTCTCCTGGCTAATTAAAGACGGGGTTGTTAAAAAACGAGTATCCGGTGCAATGCTAACGCTTGGCGGCCGCGGGCTTGACGGTTGATTCTATCAGCGTCGCACCAAACGCCTGCTGTAACTTCTGTATATTGGGATCGTGGTTCAAGAGATCAACAGCCTGCGCATGCTGCTCTTGATTCAACCGCTCTTCACGCTGACGCGGTGTCTCACTCTGTGTCGACAGCTCGGCCACCACGAATTCGACCCGGCGCGGCACCCCTTGTTCACTTAATGCGCGCTCGATGCGCGTTTTATGAATCTCTGCCTGCATGGCCGCCTGACTTGGATCCAGGCGCAGCGTCAACGTATTGCCATCGTCGCTCTCCAGCAGACAGTTCGCCGCCAAACTGCGCGTTAAGCCGCCCAAGCCTAAAGAATCAAAGCATAGCAGCCATTTTGCATGGTCCAGCACTTCATTGCCGACGTCAGCGATGGGCGCTGTCTGCCCAGGGGCTGGCACGGCTTCTGACTCAGAGGTTGATACCGGCGCTGAAGCCAACACAGCCTCTGAAGCGGGTGCTTTGCGAACACTTGGCGAAGGCACTTCCGCTTGGCCGCTTTCATGTGCTTCGGCTTGCTCTACGTCATCAAGTGACCATGGCGGCGGCATTGGGCTATCCGCAGAAGGCACCTCGTTACCGCCTACCTTAAAGCCCGTTGAATCCATTTGCATAGCAGGACTATCGCCAGGTGCTTCCCCTTCAACACGTGTATCAGACGCTGGCTGCTGGGCATGTTTTTTTTCGAGCTCTGCTTGCGGCGTGTCTATATAGTCTGTGTCTGCCTTTGGCTGATCCCCAGTCCCTGGTACGGGAGCAGCGGGTAAAGAGCTAACCGCAGACGCGGCAGACGCTTCGGGCTCTGGTTGAACATAATTGCTGGCCGAGGCTGAAGCAGGTGGCTGAGGCGCCGTACTGGCTGGCGCTGCGCCCTGCCCCATGCTTTGACTGCCCTCCGACCCTGTTGGCTCAGCACGCAGCGGTAGCGGCGTGCGGGGCGGCTTGGGCACGCCCTGCGGCCGGAACGCCAGCATGCGCAGTAGCGTCATTTCCAGCGCACTGCGCAAGTCAGGCGCGTGTGCCATATCGCCTCGGCCTTGAAGCCCTATCTGGTAGTAGAGCTGAATATCTTCAGCGGTAAAGCGGCTGGCGAGCTGTAAAATAGCCTCTCGATCACCATGACTGTTATTCACGGCGTCCGGCACCATTTGGGCAACGGCGAGACGGTGCAAAATAGCCGACAGCTCGTCTAGCACGGCAGCAAAATCAGGGCCCTGTTCTGCCAACTGTGCTACTTCAGCCAGCAGTTGCTGCACATCTACATCCGCCAGCGCGCTTACCAGCGCTAAAATATGCCGGTGATCCAGGGTTCCCAGCATCGCCGCTACATCGGCATGACGGACGGCGCCCTGCCCAAAGGCAATCGCCTGGTCGGTCAGGCTCATGGCATCACGCATTGAGCCTTCAGCTGCTTTGCCTAATAGCCATAGCGCGCTTTCATCGAAGGCCACGCCCTCTTCACCCAGTACATAGGTGAGATGCTCAACAACTCGCTCAGGCGGCATGTGTTTAAGCGTGAACTGAAGGCAGCGCGACAGCACCGTTGCAGGCAGCTTTTGCGGATCAGTAGTGGCAAGCAGAAACTTAACGTGAGGAGGCGGCTCTTCCAGCGTTTTCAATAGCGCGTTAAAACTGCTGGTTGAAAGCATGTGCACCTCATCAATCAGGTACACCTTGTAACGCCCCTGGGTGGGCGCGTACTGCACGTTATCCAGTAATTCGCGGGTATCTTCTACCTTGGTGCGCGACGCCGCATCGACTTCGATCAAGTCGACAAAACGCCCTTCATCAATGGCTACGCAGCTATCGCACTGACCACACGGTGTTGAGGTAATGCCCTCATCGCCGCGCCCGTTAGCTGTGCAGTTCAAGCATTTGGCCAATATGCGGGCAAGTGTGGTTTTGCCGACACCGCGGGTGCCGGTAAATAAATAGGCGTGGTGAAGACGCCCCTGGTCAAGCGCATTGACCAAGGCGCGCTGAACATGGGCCTGACCCACGAGTTCGTGGAATGTACGTGGTCGCCACTTGCGGGCCAGAACCTGATAGCTCATTGAGCAATACTTCCTTCGGCGGGCTGTCCTGATGATGCATCTTTCAATAACAGCAGGTGCCACAATGCGTGATAAAACGCCATTCTAGCGGCTACGCCGCAGCCCGCCAACCGCCCGAGCGAGGAACTCGGGCGTTATCGTTAGGCGTTATCTGCACCGTCTTCCGCACCTGCCCGCTGGGCAGCTTCTTTAACCAGCTTTTCGAGCTCGCCGTTTTGATGCATTTCCACGACGATATCGCAGCCACCGACCAGCTCACCTTCAACCCACAGCTGCGGGAAAGTAGGCCAATTGGCGATTTTAGGCAGCTCAGCACGGATATCCGGGTTATCCAAAATATTAACGAACGCAAAGCGCTCACCGCAGTTCATCAAGGCCTGGACCGTCTGGGCTGAGAAGCCACACTGCGGCAGCTGAGGCGAGCCTTTCATGTAAAGCAAAATGGGATTTTCGCTAATTTGACGCTGAATATTTTCGGCTGTTGTGCTCATAAAAGTACTCCTTAAGTAAAGAACTAGCGCAACGAAGGTCAGTATACGCACGAAATAAACCGTAGATCACCCAGGCGCCTGACGCCTGCCTTAATACCTGAGTACGGTACTCGGCCTTAATCTTTGGAGGCCATTCTACGCGTGCCGTTCGCGTTGCGCATCCCCCGCCGCCTCGCTAGGATGGTGTTTTTACGCGGAGAGAAGCAACCATGGCGACACGCCATTTCCTTACCCTGCTGGATTTGACGCCTGATGAACTGAGTTATTTGATTCAGCGTGCCATTAAAATTAAAACAGATCTTAAAGCCAACGGGCCGGAGTATGCGCCGCTGGCGAACCGAACGCTGGCGATGATCTTTGAAAAATCGTCGACACGTACACGCGTATCGTTTGAAACCGGCATGGCGCAATTTGGCGGGCACGCGCTGTTCTTATCTCCGCGCGACACTCAGTTAGGGCGCGGCGAGCCAATCGAAGACACCGCTCGCGTGCTTTCCGAGATGGTCGATGCCGTTATGATCCGCACCTTCTCTCATGCGGGCCTTGAAACCTATGCCAGCGCCAGCAGCGTTCCCGTCATTAACGCGTTAAGCGATGACTATCACCCCTGCCAGCTACTGGCCGATGTGATGACCTGGACCGAGCTACGCGGAAGCGTTAAGGGCCGCACCGCCGTCTGGATTGGCGACGGCAACAACATGTGTCACTCGTGGATTAACGCGGCGCGCCAGTTTGATTTCCATCTTCGCATTTGCTGCCCGAAAGGCTACGAACCACGCGCCGACATCATGGAGGCCGCTGGGGATCATGTCACACTAATGCACGACCCGCAGGCAGCCATTCAGGGCGTAGACCTGGTGACCACCGATGTTTGGGCGTCCATGGGTCAAGAGGAAGAGCAGGCCAAGCGTGAAGCGGATTTTTCCGGCTTCCAGGTCACAGAAACCATGCTGGATCAGGCGCAAAGCGATGTACTGTTCTTACACTGTCTGCCTGCACACCGTGGCGAAGAGATCAGCCATACGCTGCTTGATGACCCCCGCGCAGTGGTGTGGCAAGAAGCTGGAAACCGCTTGCACGCGCAAAAGGCGTTAATCGAGTTTTTACTGCTTGGCCAGGTTAGCGAATAAACCCGCATCAATAGCCACCAAAGAACCCTGTTTGGTGGCTATTGATATTGATGTTTTGCATCAGATGGCGAGTTTTAGGCAACTATCACCCAAGAGCCATTGATACACACATACGAAAAAGCCTCGCTATGAATAGCGAGGCTTTTTCGATTAATTCTGCTGGAGCCTAGCGGGATCGAACCGCTGACCTCAACACTGCCAGTGTTGCGCTCTCCCAGCTGAGCTAAGGCCCCAATGCCGTCGCCCTTACGGACTAAGCGAGGCGCATGCTATTATGAAACCGGACCAAGGTCAAGAACCCATTCAAATACGCATTTGCTAATTCTACTTTATAGTCAGCTGTGGCACTCTATGGGTCAGCGTCAGAGGCTACCTTCTGAGCCCACTATGTTTCCACGCAGGAGCCAGCCCCCTTGATCAACGTTCTAATCGCCGATGATCATCATCTGGTAAGAACCAGTATTGCTCATCTGCTAAATGAAGAGAGCGATATCAAAATTGTCGGTGAGGTCGACGATGGCGAAAGCGCAGTCACCCAGTGCCGTCATTTAAAACCGGACATTGTCCTGATGGACATACGCATGCCGGGGATAGGCGGGCTGGAAGCAACGCGCCGCATCCATCGTACGATGGAAGATATCAAGGTACTGATCTTAACGGCGCACATGGAAGACAGCGTACTACGCCGCATGTTGGAGGCTGGCGCATCAGGGTTTTTAAGCAAGGGCGCCGGCGCAACAGAAATGACCGATGCGATCCGCCAGGTATTTCATGGTCGTCGCTACGTCAGCCAAGAGATAGCCCAGCGCTTGGCCTTGTCTCACTTTACTAACGAAGACAACCCGTTTAGCCATCTCTCCCATCGCGAGCTACAAATTGCATTAATGATCGTCAACTGTCAGCGCGTTCAGGATATTTCTGACCGCTTGCATTTGAGTCCCAAAACCGTGAATACATACCGCTATCGGCTATTTGATAAACTTCAGGTGGCCACCGATGTCGAACTGACACACCTGGCACTACGTCATGGGCTAGTGGATGGCTTTGACGCCAGTCAGGGATAAACCTAACATCCTTAGCCACTCCTCGGCGTTCGATACGGTGCAATGACATTTAATGCAAAACAGTTTTTAAGCTCGGTAAGCACCTCCCCCGGCGTTTACCGTATGCTTGATGAACACAGCGATACGCTCTATGTAGGCAAAGCGAAACGCTTAAAAGCCCGCCTTGCCAGCTATTTTCGTGGCCAGCTGAACACTAAAACGCAGGCGATGGTGGCACGGATTGCGGATATTCAAATCACCGTAACCCGCAGCGAAACCGAGGCACTGCTCCTTGAGCAAACCCTGATCAAGGAGCTTCGCCCACCCTACAATATTTTATTACGGGATGATAAGTCCTACCCGTTTATCTTCGTCACCGACCGCCACAACTATCCCAGACTTGAATATAAACGCGCACGTCAACGGCGTGACGACGGCCGCTATTTGGGCCCCTATCCCAGCAGCGGCGCGGTACGCGAAAGCCTGTCACTCATGCAAAAAATCTTCCGCATTCGCAACTGCGAAGACAGTGTTTTTGCCCATCGCTCTCGTCCGTGCCTACAGCATCAAATCCAGCGCTGTAGCGCTCCTTGCGTAGACTACATTGCAGAAGAGGATTACCGCCGCGACGTTGAACACGCCGTTATGTGTCTGGAAGGCAAAAGTGAGCACGTAACCCAAGCGCTGACCGAGGCGATGGAAGCCGCCAGCCAAGACCTGGATTTTGAGGAGGCTGCCCGCTTCCGTGACCAGATACAGCAATTACGCCAGCTACAGCAGCGCCAGTTTGTCGATAACCAGAACGGCGATGCCGATATTTTCGCGCTCGCCCAACGGCCAGGCGCGCTAGGCGTTTCGGTGTTAAGCGTTCGCGATGGGCGCATGCTCGGCGCCCGCCACCATGCGCCCAAAAACGGTCTAGACCTTTCCCCAGAAACCCTACTGACCGAGGTGGTGAGCCAGTACTATTTTGGCCAGCCGCATAACGTGCCCAGTGAAGTCATTACCAGCCATGCGCTGGATGACAGCGACCTGATTGCCGAGGCGCTCACACAGCAAGCGGGCAAGCGTATTCGTGTGACAAGCCAGGTACGCGGGCATCGCGCCCAGTGGCAGCAACTGGCGATGACCAATGCTGAGCAGCAGTTAGCGTCTCAATTGGCGAACCATACGCAGCTCACCCAACGCTTTGCAGCGCTTCAGAAAGCACTGGGCCTTGAATCCATGCCCGAACGGCTTGAGTGTTTCGATATCAGCCATAGCCAGGGTGAAGCCACCGTGGCCTCCTGCGTGGTCTTTGACCATCAAGGACCGCGCAAGAGCGACTATCGCCATTTCCGCATAGAAGGCGTGGCGGCGGGCGATGATTACGCCGCCATGCAGCAAGCGCTGACGCGAAGGCTGAAACGCGTAGAAAGCGGCGAAGCCATCGCCCCGGATATTGTGATTGTCGATGGCGGCAAAGGTCAGCTTAATATGGCCCGAGAGGTGCTCAACCAACTCGGCATTACCACGATCATTTTGCTAGGCGTTGCCAAAGGCACCACACGCAAAGCCGGGCTTGAGACACTCTTTTTGGAAACATCGGATAACCCACTTCCCTTGGATCCCGCGTCCCCTGCTCTGCACTTAATTCAGCATATCCGGGATGAATCGCACCGTTTTGCAATTGCAGGCCACCGAGCCCAGCGCGACAAGGCCAGGCGCACTTCTACTCTGCAAGACATTCCCGGCATTGGTCCTAAACGGCGCCGTGAGTTGTTACGTTTTTTTGGCGGATTGCAAGGTGTGCAGAAAGCGAGCCGCGCCGAGCTGGCAAGAGTCCCTGGCATTAGCGCCGCACTTGCAGAGAGTATTTATTTGGCCCTGAATGGATAAACCACCATTGGGCATAGATGCTAGTCGCTAAGGCGGATAGAATAGCCTTTACTACATTTCGAATTTAATGACTCTCCGGTAAGGATCGCCAGTCGCGATGAATATACCCAACGTACTTACACTGGCAAGAGTTGCCTTTATTCCCTTGCTCGTTGTGCTGTTCTACTTGCCTTTTAATTGGAGCATGCCGCTGGCGGCTGGCCTTTTTGCGCTAGCCTCGATGACCGATTGGCTAGATGGCTATTTGGCCCGCCGCTGGAATCAGTCAACACCCTTTGGCGCTTTCTTAGACCCAGTGGCCGACAAACTAATGGTCGTTGTGGCACTCGCGCTGCTGATTGAGCGCTACGACACACTCATTCTGACCTTGCCTGCGCTTGTCATTATTGGCCGTGAAATCGTCATATCGGCCCTGCGCGAATGGATGGCAGAAATGGGCAAGCGGGGTTTGGTCGCGGTTTCCTGGATAGGCAAGCTTAAAACCACGCTCCAGATGGTGGCCCTGCTGATCCTTTTGGCGCTGCCGCCCACACACGAGATCGCCCTACTGGGTGTGGTAGTGCTGTACGTCGCTGCGGCCTTAACGCTTTGGTCCATGATCCAATATTTAAAGGCTGCCTGGCCGCACCTTAGCCGCTCCATGTAAGCAGTTGATTCCTCGAAGGGGATGTTTGCATCATTGATGATTGACAACCGCTCAACGATGCGTATAATTCGCCCTCGAGTCGAGCGGGAATAGCTCAGTGGTAGAGCATCGCCTTGCCAAGGCGAGGGTCGAGAGTTCGAATCTCTTTTCCCGCTCCAACTTGGATTGTGCGGCAAGCAGGTTAGGTCGAGAGCTGGAACGCCAGCCCGGTCGAATCTATCTTCCCACTCCATCGACTCTTTAGGCTGGATGGCAGAGTGGTTATGCAGCGGACTGCAACTCCGTGTACGCCGGTTCGATTCCGACTCCAGCCTCCACTTTTGTGTTAAGTGCAACGATACACCAATTGCACTGCCCGGATGGCGAAATTGGTAGACGCAAGAGACTTAAAATCTCTCGGAGGTAACTCCGTGCCGGTTCAAGTCCGGCTCCGGGCACCATTGTTTTTATCTCCCCTTATGACTTTATTATCTGCGAGATCATTTTGATCGACGCGGATTTTTTTGCGTCCATACATCGTCAACGACTAATGACTACGCGATGCGCTTACCTTTTATGCGCCATAGCGCCAGATAGCAAAAACAAGGAGCGGGCCGCATGAGCACGCCAACAACGGATGTATTAATTATTGGCGGCGGCGTCGCCGGGTTAACCCTCGCCCTGGACATTGCCGACCACCTGTCGGTGACGCTGGTAAATCCAGCCCACAATGATAAAGGCGCCAGCCGATGGGCCCAGGGTGGCATTGCAGCGGTGCTCTCCCCCGAAGACAACCTGGAAGCGCATATTCGTGACACACTTGTCGCTGGTGACGGGTTATGTGATGAGCAGGCTGTACGTTTTACCGTTACCCACGGCCCGACGGCTATCCAATGGTTAATTGATCAAGGGGTACACTTTACCCCGGACCCCGCCCCTGACGCTTGCTACCCGTATCACCTGACCCGTGAAGGCGGCCATAACGCCCGGCGTATTATTCATGCTGACGATGCCACGGGACGCGCCGTTGTAGATACCCTGCAAGACAAAGTCGCCGCGCATGCCAATATTACCCTGCGCCGCGATATCACTATTTTAGGGTTACTCCAAAACTGCCACGGGCACTGCACAGGTGCCTATGGCATCGATACAGAGCGACAACGGCAAACACTCACCGCGACTTACACCACGCTAGCCACCGGGGGCGCTAGCGGCCTTTATCGCCATACCACAACCCCTACCCCCGGTAGCGGCGAAGGCATGATGATGGCTGCGGAGCTTGGCGCGCGATTAATGAATCTGGAGTTTCAGCAGTTTCACCCGACCAGCCTGTATGATCCTGACGGCCCCGCGTTTTTAATTAGCGAAGCCGTACGTGGCGAAGGTGGTTACTTGCTCAATGAAGCCGGTGAGCGGTTTATGCCAGCCATTGATCCTCGCGCAGAACTTGCTCCCAGGGACGTTGTTGCGCGAGCCATCGATGCTCAAATTCAGCAAAGCACCCAAGGGCACGTATGGCTGGATATCCGCCACCTTGGTGAAAAAGCCATTCACCACCACTTCCCAACCATTTTGGCACACTGCGCCTCACGCGGGATTGATATCATCCAGCAACCGATCCCCGTCGTCCCCGCCGCCCACTATAGCTGCGGGGGCATTGCCACCGATCATCAGGGCGCGACAGGCATACCGGGGCTTTATGCAGTCGGTGAAGCTGCCTGTACCGGCCTACATGGTGCCAACCGCATGGCCAGCAACTCACTGCTGGAGTGTCTGGTGTATGCGCGTAGCTGTGCAAGCGCGCTTCGAGAACAACATCTCAACGAATGGCACGCGCCGCCCATTACGCCCCTACCACCGTCCGCCCGGTTATTAAGCGTTGAAGAGCAGGACCTACTGGCTCAATGGCGCCACGAGCTACGAACCACGATGAGCCAACAGGTGTCGATTGTACGTAGCAACTCAGGATTGGCTGCCGCCCATGAGCAGTTGGCGTTATTGGATAAGCGTTTGGAACGCTTAGGAGCCGGCCAGTTTCAACCTGAGTACATGCAGTTACGTCAAGCAATCAGGCTGGCTCAGCTAACCGTTATCGCCGCATTGAAACGGCATGAATCACGCGGGTTACATTACTCTATGGATTGGCCGTCTCACCTTCCCGCCCCTGCGATTTCTTGTTTAACGCTAGCGGATTTAATGCCCGGCACGGTGGTATAAGCGGCGCAACAAACGGTGATGATGACGAGAGAAACTATCGGGCCACAGCCAGAGCCGCTGTGGCCCCACCCACAAGCCCACCAACCAAGGCCCCAGGTAATCACAGCGAACCACCACTTCATCGCTCAGCTCTCCATAGGGCTTTCGCCAACGGCCATAAATAGCCGTATCACGCTTGCTTAGATAAAGCACGCCATGGACTTGCCTATGGAGAGTACGCCACAGCAAAAGGCTGATGACAAAGGTAATGCCGCTGCCCACCCAAAGCCCCAATACCCAGTAGCTCAACGAACAGAGCCCCATCGCCAAACCCGAGTGAAGCAGGCCTGCCGTTTTAGAGGGTACGATAGGCAGAATTATCGGTGTTTTCTGCATGCTCAACGATCATTTTCACCATATGCTTTAACGCTGGGTCTTCAGGCCATTCACGGTGCATGAGCCAAACAAACAAGTCCTGGTCTTCTTCTTCAATTAGGCGCTGATAAGTCAACTGCTCCTCTTCGCTAAGTGTGTCAAAGCGTTTTTCTAAAAACGGGATCAGCAACAGATCAAGCTCCCACATACCGCGACGCGAATGCCAGTAGAGTCGCTTACGTAGCACGGCTGCTGGGGATGTATCGTCGTTCAAGGTCAGCCTCTTTCATTGGTAAAAATGAAGCGTCAGTATACCTAAGCTAAAGGGTCGCGCCAGCGCCAAGCTTCGCCTATGCTGTTATTCAGTCTAGTACCTTGTTTTATCTGAATTGTTTAATATCAATTTGCACAGTATGCTGAATTCGAGGTTATCAAGGTCAGCCGCTATTATTAACGGCAGCCTTCACCGTTTACAGGGAGCCAACCGATGACAAAATCTGAACTAATCGAACAAATCGCGATGCGTCAACCGGAGCTATCCGCCAAAGAAGTCGAGACGGCGGTACGTATTATACTGGATGATATGACGGACGCTCTTTCCAGCGGCGGTCGTGTGGAAATACGTGGCTTTGGCAGTTTCTCACTGCATTTCCGTGAGCCGCGTACTGGCCGTAACCCCAAAACGGGCGATCCGGTCGAGCTGGACGGTAAATATGTACCGCACTTTAAGCCCGGCAAAGAGCTGCGCGAACAGGTAGATGCCAGCCGTGCGCTGGGTTACTAACACAGAGCCCGAAGCCGCCATACTTTGATAATCTGTGACTGTGGGATGACGTCGCGCCAAGACTCATACACAATAGGGTCATACTGCGAACGTCACTGACTAGGAAACTCTCATGCGTTGGATTAAAGGGCTGATTCTCGCCATTATTTTGCTGGTTGTTCTACTGGTAGGCATCTTGTTTGCCGTCAACAATCAGCAAACCATTGCCTTGAATCTGATCTGGGTTGAACTCCCCCCCATCACACTCTCGGTATGGCTGCTGGCGACATTAACGTTTGGCGTCATACTCGGCATGCTCGCAATGATGGGGGTATACGTACGATTGAAAGCACGTCTTGCACGCAGCGAGCGCCATAACAAACAGCAGCGCAAAGAGCTTGATCGTTTACGCACCCAGGAGTTTAAGGAACTAGCGTAAATGCATGATGTCATGCTGCTAGGGCTAATATTGGTAGCGATTGCCATAGGCTTCGGGCTAGGCATTCGATACGCTGCCCAGCACCACCGGCGAGCGCCAACAGCGCCGCCTTCTCAACTGTCGCGCGAATATTTCGTTGGGTTAAATTACCTGCTGAATGAGCAACCCGATGAAGCCATTAACACGTTTATCAGTGCACTTGATGTTAATAGCGATACGGTAGATACCCATATCGCGCTGGGTAAGCTCTTTCGCACGCGTGGCGAGGCAGACAAAGCCGTCAGTATTCACCAAAACCTGCTTGCACGCCCGGCCCTATCGCATGGCACCAACGAACGCATCCAGCTTGAGCTTGCGCGCGATTTTATAGCGCTAGGTGTTCATGACCGTGCCCAGAGACTGCTGCACTCGCTGCTTGAGCAATCCACCGACGATGATCGCCGCTATGCGGCCAAGCAGCTACTGGTGGATCTTCTGGAGCGCGAAAAGGAGTGGCAAACCGCTTTAGAGGTAATCCAGCCCCTGCTAAAGCAGCACCCAGGTATGCGGCGCCCAGCGTCACACTGGCTATGTGAGCTGGCCATAGAAGAGATTCAACAATCCAGCCGTGCGCTCGCGAAAAAGCATCTAAAAAAAGCCTTGCTGCTGGATGAACGTTGCATTCGCGCCACACTACTGTTGGCGGATCTTGAGATGGATAACGGCCACTATGGCCGCGCGATAGAACGTCTTGACCATATTCCTGAACAGGATGCCGCGCATATCCCAACCATGCTGCCAACCCTTCAGCGGGCCTATGCGCGTAACGACGATATAGCAGGTCTGGAGAAGCACTTATACCGTCTACTGGGCCAGGCACCTTACACCAGCGTTATCGTGATGCTCGGCGAGCTTATTCACCAGCGGGATGGCGTGGATACCGCCATTGAGTTAACCGGAAACTGGCTACGTGATGCGCCGAGCCTTGGCGGGTTGGACTATCTGCTGGATCTGTATGTCGAAAGCCAGAAGCTAAGTGGAAGAGCGGCGCCGGACACTCGCTTATCACTGCTTAAATACCACACGGATGCGCTTTTAAAAGATCGTCCACGCCATCAATGCAGGCGCTGTGGTTTTACAAGTGATGCCCTTGCCTGGCAGTGCCCCAGCTGCCGCCGCTGGGGCACTACCAAGCCGATTACCGGCGTAGAGGGCGAGTAAGCAAACCCGCACACATATCGTGCTACTGAAGCTCTGCTTCGATAGCCGCCAGCGCCGCCATGGGGTCAGACGCCTGAGTAACAGGCCGCCCTATCACCAAATGTGTACTCCCTGCCTGCATCGCTTCGCTCGGCGTCATAATACGCTGCTGATCGTTAGCGGCGGCAAAACTCGGCCGAATACCAGGCGTTACTTTTAAAAACGACTCACCACACACGGCCTTTAAATGTGACGCCTCTTGGGCTGAGCATACAACGCCGTGCAGGCCGCTTTGCTGGGTCAACAGCGCCAAGCGCTCCACCTGTTCGGCGGGTGAAACGTTTAACCCCACTTCGCACAGGTCGCTTTCCTGGAGGCTGGTTAATACGGTAACAGCGATAAGGTGCGTGTCTAAACCTTGACTAACCAAACGCTCGGCGGCTGCTTCCATCATCTTGCGGCCACCGCTGGCGTGCACATTCACCATCCAGACGCCTTGCTCTGCTGCGGCCTGAACAGCCCCCGCCACCGTATTGGGAATATCATGAAACTTGAGGTCAAGGAACACGTCGAACCCGCGCCCATGCAGCGCTTCAAGGATAGCCGGGCCGCTGCGGGTATAAAGCTCTTTACCTACTTTTAAACGACACCGGGCGGGGTCTAGCTGGTCCGCCATGCACAAGGCGGCGTCAAGTGACGGGTAATCAAGCGCGATAATCAACGGGGATTCAGACACAACACTACTCCATACGCATTTTTAAGCATTATATCAGTCCAACACGACCCGCTTGTAAGCTATTTGCTAACCAGTACAAGCGAAAATCCTACAAACAGTGTCCTACATCACTGACAACAATAGGATAGCGAACGCGTTAAGTTAGTTAAGGCACCCGTTAGCACAGTGCCTGGTTATGCTACTTTTCTTTATCGACAAGAAGGAACAATACGCGTAATGAACATGACATTAAAAAGCTTGTTTGCCGCCCTGTTACTTAGTTTAAGTCTGGGATTATCCAGTAGCGCACTGGCTCAAGCCGTCGCGCCTATCAATGTTAATACCGCCAACGCCGAGCTGTTGAGCGAGCTTCCCGGCATTGGGCCAAGCCGCGCTACCGCCATTATCGAAGAGCGTGATACCAAGGGAGAATTTGCAAGTATTGATGATTTAACGCGCGTCAGCGGCATCGGCGCAGCAACCGTAGATCGCATGCGCGACCAAATCGTACTCGAAGACTAAGCCCTGCAGTAAGCCTTGCGACATAGCAGGATTACTATTGCCCGGCGGCAGCACAGCTGCTGTTTGCCGGGCAAGTGTTTATCACATACCCAACATTGAAAAGCTCACCTAACGACTCCTCTCTCTTCCGCATTACTGCCCGTGACCTCGTGACTAGGCAAACTTTTAAATCATCCAAAGTGACATGAATTGATCCACCGGCATTGCTTCAAGCGTCGCTTGGTTACCGCAGAGCTGGCTAATCTTTTCGCAGCGAAATGCAGGGAAACGGGTGGCGAGATGGCGCTCAAACTTATCGACCAATAGCGGCATTCCCTCTTCTCGACGTCGCTGATGGCCTATCGGATACTCCACTGCAACTTTGTCTGTTGCACTACCATCACGGAAAAAGACCTGTACCGCATTCGCGATAGAGCGCTTCTGCGGGTCGTGGTAATCCGCTGAATAGTCGCTATTCTCCTCGACCACCATTTTGTCGCGCAGTACATCAATTAGCGGATGAGCCGCATGAAAGCTGTCTTCATAGTGCTCGGCGGTAAGCGAGCCAAAGATAAGCGGCACGGCCGTCATGTATTGCAGGCAGTGATCGCGGTCAGCGGGGTTAGCCAACGCTCCGGTTTTGGAAATTATCCGAATCGCTGAATCATGTGTGGTAACCACAACGCGCTCAATATCAGCCAAGCGCTCTTTTACCTGAGCGTGCAGAAGCACGGCCGCTTCGCAGGCGGTTTGAGCATGGAACTCCGCCGGGAAAGCAATTTTGAATAAAATGTTTTCCATAACATAGCACCCAAACTCACGCTGAAAACGCAGGCGCCGCTCTGCTTCAGGTTTAAGGCTCAGGTCTTTATTACTATGGCTAAAGGACACATCGTAAACCCCCCATTGCGGTGCGCTGAGCGCGCTGGGAATACCCATCTCGCCGCGTAATGCCATATCTGCCAGACGAACGCCTCGGGAAGTGGCATCGCCAGCCGCCCAGCTTTTGCGCGACCCGGCATTGGGTGCATGTCGGTAGGTGCGCAAGCTCTGGCCGTCTACCCACGCATGGGAAAGCGCGGCCAGCAACTGCTCGCGCGTAGCGCCCATTAGCTTGGCAACCACCGCCGTCGAAGCCACTTTCACCAACAGTACATGATCCAGCCCCACCCTGTTGAAGCTGTTTTCCAGGGCCAGCACTCCCTGAATTTCATGCGCCATGATCATGGCGTTCAACACATCACGCATCGTCAGTGGCGCATCCCCCTGGGCAACCCGCTTTTGCGACAGGTGATCGGCAACCGCCAGGATGCCACCCAGGTTGTCAGAAGGATGCCCCCACTCGGCGGCAAGCCAGGTATCGTTATAATCCAGCCAGCGGATAGTTGCGCCGATATCCCAGGCCGCTTTTACCGGGTCAAGGCGTAGCGAAGTGCCCGGCACACGCGCCCCAAATGGAACCAGGGTACCTTCTACCAGCGGGCCAAGATGCTTGGTGCACTCTGGAAAACGCAGCGCCAGAAGCCCACAGCCCAACGTATCCATTAAGCAGTAACGAGCCGTAGACAGTGCCGCCGGCGAGGGAGTATCAAAGCTCAGCACATAATCAGCGATTAGCTGTAGCTCATCATCGTATTCTGGCCGCTCGTTTATCTCCGCTGTGACATTCATGGAGTCGCCTCCCGATCAATGCAGTGAGTTAAAAGCTGTCGCCTGGTACGCGTACCGCACCTTCCATTAGCACGCGTGCGCTGCGGCTCATAATGGCCTGATCAATCTGCCAGTGCCCGTCAACCAGGTTGGCCTCTGCGCCAACGCGCAAACTGCCTGACGGGTGGCCAAACGTAACGGACTGACGCTTTCCGCCCCCGGCCGCCAAATTAACCAGCGTACCGTCTATCGCAGCGGCAGCAGCAATTGCCACGGCGGCAGTGCCCATCATGGCGTGATGCAATTTACCCATGGAAAACGCCCGCACCACCAGATCGATATTGTCAGCGTTAACGGTCTGACCGCTCGAGGAAACATAATCAGCTGGCGGCCCAACAAACGCTACCTTGGGCGTATGTTGGCGGCTCGCAGCCTCACTGACATCCCCTATCAACCCCATACGTACAGCACCATGGGCACGGATAGTCTCAAACATGCTTAATGCTTTACCGTCGCCATTGATGGCGTTTTGCAGCTCGGTACCGCGGTAACCAATATCAGCGGCATTAATAAACACCGTGGGGATACCTGCATTGATAAGGGTAGCTTTCAGAACCCCCACACCCGGCACATTCAGGTCATCCACCAGGTTGCCGGTGGGAAAAGTCGCCCCCTCGCCGTCAGCCGGGTCCATAAAGGCCACGGGAATCTCGGCGGCGGGAAAGGTCACGCCATCCAACTCGAAATCGCCGGTCTCCTGAACCTCCCCATTCACGATGGGCACCTGCGATACGATAGTTTTCTGGATATTGACCTGCCAGATTCTCACCTCGACCACACCGTTTTCAGGCAGACGTGCCGGATCAACCAGCCCGTTCGCTACGGCAAATGGGCCTACCGCCGCCGAAAGATTGCCGCAGTTGCCGCTCCAATCCACGTAGGGCTTATCGATGGATACTTGGCCAAACACATAGTCCACATCGTGATCAGGCGAATGGCTTTTGGAAAGAATGACCGTTTTACTGGTGCTTGAGGTCGCGCCGCCCATACCGTCAATCTGTTTTTCGTACGGGTCGGGGCTTCCAATCACACGCAGCAGCAGCTTGTCACGCGCCTCTCCCGGCACCTGAGCAGCCTGGGGTAAATCGCTTAATTTAAAAAACACGCCTTTGCTGGTGCCGCCACGCATATAGGTGGCGGGGATTTTTATTTGCGGCACATGGCGGGCGTTGGCGACATCAGTCATCTTGTTCACTCCGAAAAATAACCCGGCACTTACGCAGCCGTTGACTCGAGGAAGTCCTGGGCAAAGCGCTGCAGCACACCACCGGCGGCGTAAATTGATACTTCCTCGGCGGTATCCAGGCGGCATTTGACCGCTACGCGCTCGCTGCCCCCGTTTTGACGATGGATCACCAGCGTAAGCATCGCGCCCGGCGAAACAGCCCCCTCAATATCAAAGGTTTCGGTGCCATCCAGGCCTAATGTCGTGCGCGTGGTTCCCGGCTCAAACTCTAGCGGCATTACGCCCATACCAATCAGGTTTGTGCGATGAATACGCTCAAACCCTTCAGCAGCAATGGCTTCCACACCCGCGAGCGCCACCCCTTTGGCAGCCCAGTCTCTTGATGAGCCTTGGCCATAATCGGCGCCAGCAATAATGATCAGCGGCTGCTTACGCGCCATGTAGGTTTCGATAGCTTCCCACATGCGGGTCACTTCCCCTTCAGGTTCGACCCGCGCCAGCGATCCCTGAACGACATTGCCTTCTTCATCGCGGACCATTTCGTTAAACAGCTTGGGATTGGCAAAGGTAGCGCGCTGGGCGGTGAGGTGATCACCGCGATGAGTCGCATAGGAGTTGAAGTCCTCCTCCGGCAGGCCCATTTTCGCCAGGTACTCACCCGCCGCGCTGTTAAGCTGAATGGCGTTGGAAGGCGATAGGTGATCGGTGGTGATATTGTCCGGCAAGATGGCCAGCGGGCGCATGCCTTTCAAGGTACGCTCTTTCGCCATATTGCCCTCCCAGTAAGGTGGGCGACGAATGTAGGTACTCTGGGGGCGCCAGTCATATAGCGGATTAACCTGGGCACGCGCGCTTTTATCAATATCGAACATGGGGATATAGGTCTGGCGGAACTGCTCGGGCTTCACAGAGGATTTCACAATAGCGTCGATCTCTTCATCCGCTGGCCAGATATCCTTCAAGGTAACGGGATTCCCCGCCTGGTCGATCCCCAGCACGTCTTTTTCAATATCAAAGCGAATAGTGCCTGCAATGGCGTAAGCAACCACTAATGGCGGCGAGGCCAAAAAGGCCTGCTGGGCGTAGGGGTGAATCCGCCCATCAAAGTTGCGGTTACCGGAAAGCACTGCCGTGGCGTAAAGGTCCCGGTCGATAATTTCCTGCTGAATAACAGGGTCAAGCGCACCCGACATGCCGTTACAGGTGGTGCACGCATAAGCCACCACGCCAAAACCCAGATCCTCCAGCTCATTCATCAAGCCGGCTTCTTCCAGGTACATCTTGACCGTTTTAGAACCGGGCGCCAGAGATGACTTTACCCAGGGTTTACGCAACAAGCCGAGCCGGTTGGCGTTGCGCGCAATTAACCCAGCCGCCACCATATTGCGCGGGTTGGACGTATTGGTGCAGCTGGTAATGGCGGCGATAATAACGGCGCCATCAGGCATTTTGCCCGCTTTCTCTTCTTCGCGCGCAGCATCGAGCCCTACCGCAATACCGCGCTGAGCCAGCTCGGAGGTCGGCAGGTGCGCATGTGGGTTGGAAGGCCCTGCCAACGTCCGCGCAACCGATGAAAGATCAAAGCTCAGCACCCGCTCGTACTCAACCTGTGTCAGGCTGTCCGCCCAAAGGCCGGTGTGCTTGGCATAGGTCTCTACCAGCGCCACCTGCTCATCTTCACGACCGGTGAGCTTCAAGTAATCGATGGTTTGGCTATCGATATAGAACATCGCCGCCGTCGCACCGTACTCGGGCGTCATGTTCGAAATCGTGGCGCGATCACCGACCGTCAGCGCATCGGCGCCTTCGCCATAAAATTCCAGATAGGCACCGACCACGCGCTCTTTACGCAGAAACTCGGTGATCGCCAGCACCATATCGGTGCCCGTGATTCCTGGCTGCAGCTTACCGGCCAGCTCTACCCCGACGATATCCGGCAAGCGCATCATGGAAGCGCGCCCAAGCATGACGCTTTCAGCCTCCAGGCCACCCACGCCGACTGAAATAACCCCGAGCGCGTCCACCATGGGGGTATGGCTATCGGTGCCCACGCAGGTATCAGGATAAGCAATGCCGTCCCGGTTCTGCACTACCGGCGACATTTTCTCCAGATTGATCTGGTGCATGATGCCGTTGCCAGGCGGGATAACATCAACGTTTTCAAAAGCCGTTTTGGTCCAGTTGATAAAGTGGAAGCGGTCATCGTTGCGCCGGTCTTCAATGGCGCGATTTTTTTCAAAAGCCCCCTCTTCAAAACCCGGATGCTCTACCGCCAACGAGTGGTCAACAATCAGTTGGGTGGGGACAACGGGATTGACCTTGGCCGGGTCACCGCCCTTCTCAGCGATGGCATCGCGCAGCCCGGCCAAATCAACCAGCGCCGTCTGGCCTAGAATATCGTGGCATACCACCCGCGCAGGATACCAAGGGAAGTCCAGGTCGCATCGGCGTTCAATGAGCTGCTTAAGGGCATCGGTGAGAAGCTCAGGATCACAGCGGCGTACCAATTGCTCTGCCAGCACGCGTGATGTGTAAGGGAGCGTGGCGTAGGCTCCTGGCTGAATATCCTCAACGGCTTGGCGCGCATTAAAGTAATCAAGCTCGGTGCCTGGCAGTGGCTGACGATATTGGCTATTCATAGCAAGCAAACTCATGAAAAGGGAGCTAAAAAAACGCCCGGCAAGCAAGCTGCCGGGCCGCACGCTGATTAATCACGCGCCTCAATGGGGACCCATTCGCTTTTTTCAGGACCGATGTAGTCGGCGCTGGGACGGATAATCCGGTTATTGGCGCGCTGTTCAAAGACATGTGCGGCCCACCCCGTTAGCCGGGACATGACAAAAATTGGTGTGAACAGCTTGGTGGGGATATCCATAAAGTGATAGGCGCTGGCATGGAAGAAGTCTGCGTTACAGAACAGCTTTTTCTCACGCCACATCACTTCTTCGACCCTTTCAGATACGGGATAAAGCACCGTATCGCCTACGTCATCGGCAAGCTTTTTGGCCCACTGCTTGATGATCTCGTTGCGTGGATCAGACTCGCGATAAATCGCGTGGCCAAATCCCATAATTTTATCTTTGCGCTCAAGCATGCCCATGATCTGGCTTTCCGCTTCTTCTGGCGATTTCCAGTTTTCGATCATCGCCATGGCCGCTTCATTGGCACCGCCATGCAGCGGGCCACGCAGCGAACCGATGGCGCCGGTGACGCAAGAGTGCATATCAGAAAGCGTTGAGGCACACACCCGGGCGGTAAAGGTCGACGCATTAAACTCATGCTCAGCATATAAAATAAGCGATACGTTCATCACTCGCGCATGGAGCTCAGAGGCCGGCTCGCCACGCAGTAGATGCAAGAAATGCCCGCCAACCGATTCAGCGTCGGTTTGGGTGTCAATCCGCACTCCGTCATGAGAGTAGCGATACCAGTAGCAAATGATCGAAGGCAACACGGCCAACAGACGATCGGCAACGTCCTGCTGCTCGTCAAAACTCTCTTCGGTTTCCAGATTGCCCAGCATGGAGGTTCCAGTACGCATAACATCCATCGGGTGAGCATCTTTCGGAATTTGCTCAAGCACCGTTTTCAGCGCATCGGGCAACCCACGCAAGCCCTTTAATTTGCGGATGTAATCGTCAAGCTCTGCCTGATTGGGCAATTTACCTTTCAAGAGCAGGTACGCTACTTCTTCAAATTTAGCCTTTTCAGCCAGCTCTTTGATATCAAAGCCACGGTACGTTAGGCCCGAGCCAGTCTTTCCAACAGTACACAAGGCGGTAGTTCCCGCACTTTGTCCACGCAGCCCTGCTCCCGCTAGCGGTTTATCAGCCATGACGAGTCTCCTGGTGTGCTTATCGTTGTACCTATCATTAATTGCAGATGACAGTGTTGTCGTGCGCGCCTCATTGCGGCTCTTCACCCTTTTCGGCGAATAACGCATCCAGTTTCTGCTCGAAATCGTGATAGTTGAGGAAATCGTAGAGTTCATCGCGCGTCTGCATGGTGTTAACGACTTCTTTTTGATGGCCGTTATCCAGAATGCTTTGATAGACATTCAGGGCAGCAGCGTTCATCGCTCGAAACGCAGAGAGCGGGTAAAGCACCATGCGACAACCAACCTCGCCAAGCTCGGCTTGAGTAAAGAGCGGCGTCGCACCAAACTCAGTGATATTGGCCAGAATCGGGGCATCCACTCGCTCGCAGAATGCCTGGTAATCAGAAAGGGTGTATACGGCTTCAGCAAAGATGGCATCCGCACCGGCTTCAACGCAGGCATTGGCGCGCTCAATAGCCGCGTCCAGGCCCTCTTTTTGAAAAGCATCGGTGCGTGCAATCAGATAAAAATCGGGATCTATTCGGGCATCGGCGGCCGCTTTAATGCGATCAACCATCTCAGCCTGGGAAACAATTGCCTTGTTGGGTCGATGACCACAACGTTTTTGCGCCACCTGGTCCTCCAGATGAACGGCGGCGACGCCAGCACGCTGCATCTCTTTCACTGTACGGGCAATATTGAACGCGCCGCCCCATCCGGTATCAATATCCACCAGCAACGGCAGGTCCGTTGCACCACAGATACGGCGCGCATCCTCGGCGACATCGTTCATGCTGGTCATCCCTAAATCAGGCAGTCCAAACGAGGCATTTGCCACCCCACCGCCGGAAAGGTAGATCGCCTGATGGCCGACACGTTCAGCCATCATCGCCGTATACGCGTTAATAGTGCCTAAAATGGCCAGCGGGCGCTGGGCGTCAAGGGCGGCTTTAAAACGGGCGCCTGGGGTGAGCGTTGACATTAGCGTGTCTCCTGAAGGGTAGTGGCCTGCCGTTCCTCGGCAGGCTCAGATGA
The DNA here is from genome assembly GCF_052378165.1 of Halomonas sp. AOP30-A1-24. NCBI lineage: Bacteria > Pseudomonadati > Pseudomonadota > Gammaproteobacteria > Oceanospirillales > Halomonadaceae > Halomonas > Halomonas sp. AOP30-A1-24. Next base: position 45,607 of record NZ_JBQSXL010000015.1, on the reverse strand, counting down.
TTGCTGTTTAAGAATCGCGGCATAACGGTCGGCAACATTGGCACGCGAGGCACTGACGTGGCGGCGCATTAATAGCTCAGCAAGTTCGGCGTCGCCTGCTTCAATGGCATCCACTATCCGGTGGTGCTCAACAAAGGCACGCTGCGGGCGCGTGCCGCTAGCACTAAACTGCGTACGATAAAGGCGCACCAGGTAATACAAGTCATTGCACAGCAGGCTCATTAGCATCTTGTTGTGGCTGCCTTGCACAATGCGGTAATGAAAGTCGAGATCACCCTCACGCTGATAGTAAGCTTCACCGCGTTGTAAATCGGCCTGCCCTTCGTGCAGTGCCAGCACATCACGAAGGCCTTGTATTTCCTCTGCCGACATGTGCTCCGCTGCTAGCCTTGCGGCCATGCTTTCCAACGCTTCGCGTACATCAAACAGCTCTATCAGCTCTTTCATAGAGAGCTTAACGACGCGTGCGCCGACGTGAGGTACGCGCTCAATCAAGCGATGAGACTCTAAACGCCGCATGGCTTCGCGAAGCGGACCACGAGAAATGCCGTACGTTTTTGAAAGCCCGGGCTCAGTGATTTTGCTGCCTGGCGCCAAGACGCCACGCACAATATCGCTTTGCAGTTGATGAAATACCCGCTCGGCTAGCGTGCGCACTTCAGGCGGCGCTATTTCAAGCGACGAATCAACAGAATAAGGGGCGCTAATGGATGAACTCATGGCGAATTGTCGACAATTAGGAAAGTGTTCAAACTTTAGCTGTGCGCCTTTCTAGCGTCAACCATAGAATACTGGCGATTTTATGCATCTTTGGTTGTAAGCAAAAAGTCTACCCCTCTCGCTAGTGTCAACAATCTCGCTAAAACCGTTTGAAGCACATCGATTAGATTGCTGGTGTCAGCCTTCAACGCCCTCTAAAATGAGCAGCCTTTTACCGGCGAGGCGTTTGCTCCATGACCACGGCATTGTCGATATTTACGCTGCCCTATTCTTCTGACCCGTTAGCGCTGTTTGATTCGCTTCGCCAACGCCCAGGTGCAGTACTTTTGGATAGTGGCCGCCCCGTCGCTCAAGGGCGCTACGATATTCTGAGCAGCGACCCCTTAGCGACGCTGGAAGTGGACGCCACAGGCAAGTCAGTGCTCACGAGTGAACAGCTCAATATAGCGGCTCTACCGCCAGGCGATTGCTTTGCTCAGCAGCAGTGGCTGTTAAATCAGCTACCGCACCAGGCTACAGAGGTTGATCAACACGCCTTACATAGCGAGCTGCCCTTTATGGGCGGGCTGATAGGCTACTGGGGCTATGACCTTGGGCGCTCGCTGGCGACCCACCAACAACCTCAGGTGACTCACCTACCTCAGGCGCGCCTGGGCCTTTATGACTGGTGCATCACCCTTGACCACGTAGCAAAGCGGGCGTGGCTGGTAGCCACCGCGCAGCGTCGAGAGCAGGTTCTAGAGTGGCTAGACCAGGCGCCGCCCAAACGCCCTCCTTTTGCCTTAACCGAACCCTTTCAAGCAGAGCTTAGCCAGAGCGATTACGCTGAACGCTTCAAAGCCGTTCAGCGCTATATTCTGGCGGGCGACTGTTATCAGATTAACCTCGCCCAGCGCTTTTCTGCTGCCTACCAGGGCGATGAATGGCAGGCCTATTTACGCTTACGCAACGCCACGCCCACACCGTTTTCAGGCTTCATGGCTTGGGGCCAACAGGCCGTCCTCTCTCTTTCACCCGAGCGGTTTATCAAAAGCAATAATGGCGCGGTTGAGGCTCGTCCTATAAAAGGCACCCGACCACGGGGCGCTACGGCTGCTGAGGATCTTGCCCTGGCCAATGATCTAACCAGCAGCCTTAAAGATCGTGCTGAAAACATCATGATCGTTGATTTACTGCGCAATGACCTGGGCCGTGTATGTAAGCCGGGCAGTATCAATGTGCCCCAACTCTGCAAGCTGGAAAGCTACCCTAATGTGCATCATCTGGTGAGCGTAGTGCGCGGACAGCTCGCGTCCGGCGCCTCCCCTCTTGCCTTATTGGCGGCGGCCTTTCCCGGCGGGTCGATTACCGGTGCGCCCAAGGTTCGCGCCATGCAGATTATCGCCGAGCTTGAGCCGTGTCAGCGCAGCGTGTACTGCGGAAGCATGGGATACGTTGATATACGTGGCAGCATGGACACCTCTATTACTATTCGTACGTTAGCGGCGGATGCCGGGAGGCTTCACGTGTGGGGCGGCGGTGGGCTGGTTGCCGACTCAGCACTTGAGGAAGAGTACGTGGAGACACTGGATAAAATTCGCCATCTTATTAAGGCACTGGAATAACAGCCGCCGTACTTAAATCAAAAAGGAATATAAAAGCCAAACCAAACGGTATTGGGGGGAACGGCGGACAGTTTGATAGCCTAGCGGTATGGTTCATTAATATGACAAGGAGGCAGCATGTCCTCATCGCTAGATGCGATCAATCGTGATTTTTCCGAGAACGATTTTAGCAAGAACCCACAAGCACTTATTGAGTGGGCGTTAACACAAGGCGAAAGGGCGATCTGTACGACGAACTTTCGCCCTTTTGAAGCCGTTATTCTGCACATGGTGACACAGGTACGTCCTGACATGCCGATTGTCTGGATGGACAGTGGCTATAACACCGAAGCCACTTATCAATTCGCCGACGAGCTAATAACGCGCTTGAACCTGAACATGGTCAGCTATATACCCAAGCGGACGCGCGCGCACCGTGAAGCGCTCGAAGGCCCCATGCCGGGCATTGATGACTCGCGCCATGCGGCCTTCACCCAAGAGGTCAAAATCGAGCCGTTTGAACGTGCATTAAGTGAGATGCGCCCTGACGTATGGTTTACAGCGCTTCGTGCAGAAGACACGCCCGAACGGGCCAAAATGCAGCCCGTCAGCCGTAACAGTGATGGGCTGGTTAAAGTGGCGCCGGTGCTGCATTGGAGTGCTAAAGAGATGTATCAATATTTACAGGCGCACGACCTGCCTAACAACTTCGATTACTTCGACCCCACCAAGGTGGAGGAAAAACGCGAGTGCGGCTTGCACCTACAGCATTAAGCCTTTCTCTGAAAATCTGTCATTGAAAAACCAGGTATTGAAAGACTTGGCTCCAGGTTAGGCCACAAGCCAAACGTACGACTCACGTTGTTAGGGGCATGATGCCAGCGGTTTCGCTGGCATCATGCCCCTAACAACGTGAACGCTTAAAGCATTAGTATTTTAGTAGGTACTTGCAATCCGTACTTGTAATAAGTGCTTGTGGTAAGTACGTGTAACAAGCTATCAGTACTCGGGCAGCTCTATCCCTTCAAACAGCGCTTGTTCAAAGCGTGGGCCAGCAATGAGCGCCTCATCCACACGGTCTCGCGTCAAGTGTGGGGCAAAGCGCGCCAGGAAATCGTACATATAGCCACGCATAAACGTGCCCCGGCGAATGCCTATTTTAGTCGTTGAACTCGCAAACAGGTGGCTGGCATCCACCGCGACTAAATCCCCGTCCAACTTATCGTCTACCGCCATATGTGCCACGATCCCAACGCCCATGCCGAGCCGCACATAGGTTTTAATCACGTCGGCATCCGCCGCCGTTAGCACAACGTTAGGCGTCAAACCCTTCGCTTTAAACGCATCATCCAGCTGGGAACGACCGGTAAATCCAAAGACATACGTCACCAGCGGATGTTCTGCCAACGCTTCCAGCGTTAAAGGTCCACTCAGCGCTGCCAAGGGATGCCCTTTAGGCACCAGAATACAGCGATTCCAGCGGTAACAAGGCAAGAGCACCAGGTCGGTAAACAGCTCCAACGATTCAGTGGCAATCGCAAAATCGGCCTGCCCCTCACTCACCATTTGAGCAATTTGCTTAGGAGTACCCTGCTGCATATGTAGCGCGACTTCCGGATATTTCAGTGTAAATTCACTGATAATCGGCGGAAGTGCATAGCGTGCCTGGGTATGCGTGGTCGCAATAGATAAGCTTCCCCGCCGCTCATCACTATGCTCCTGGGCCACCTGTTTAATATTTTCGGTAAGCTTGAGCACCTGGCCCGCCAGGTTAATAATGGACTGACCTGCTGGCGTTACCCGGGTTAGATGTTTTCCGCTACGCGCGAAAATCTCAACGCCCAACTCATCCTCCAACAGCCGTATTTGCTTGGAAATACCAGGCTGAGAGGTAAACAGGCTTTGAGCGGTCGCCGATACATTTAGGTTGTGTCGGTTAACTTCCAAAATATAGCGAAGTTGTTGTAGCTTCATATCATCACCTCATTATCTATACCGATAGCAGGCAGGTCATCTAACGCTGGCACCGCCTATCTTGCACTCGCCACAAAGCACTATTTGGCATAAAAAAACACTCTATAATTCACTTATATTATAAGAGATGATCTCTATTAGCATCTATTAATTTTGTAATTAAGCACAAAAATAAGCGCAGATATTTGCCAGCAAACGCCGCGCCCGCTAACATCTGCCGACTTGGCGTAATGAAAGTGCGCAGGTTTAACGCGTAATGACCGTTGCTCCATTTGAGGCAACGACACTGCAAGAGCAACGCAAACGGGAGAAGCAAATGGCTAATAATGTTGACGTCACTAACGCTAATTTTGAGCAAGAAGTCCTCAACGCCGACCAGCCTGTCCTGCTAAAATTTTGGGCGCCCTGGTGTGGCCCGTGTAAAGTTATGGCACCGGTTGTCGATGAAGTGGCAGCCGAGCGCGGTGATAACTTAAAAGTGGTCAGCGTAAACGTTGACGATGCGCCTGAAATTGCCGCAGAACAAGGCGTACGCGGTGTACCGACCGTTATGCTGTTCAAGTCTGGTACCAAAGTCGCTTCACTGGTAGGCGCGCAATCCAAGTCTCAACTAACGCAATTCATCGACCAAAACGCTTGATGAAATTGGCCACCGCCGGCACAACCGGTGGTGGCCGTGCGGCCCCTCCTGTTAACTCTCCCCCTCTTTTAGATGCTCTTCGGGCGTAGCACTATTTTTACGTTTCCACGGTGCGCGACCTGCATCTTGCTGGCTAAGATAACGCCCCGTGCGGTGTCTCCCAGGTCCCAGAAAATGGGCAATCCAACGCGTCTGCGGATGGCTATCCAAGGCAATTTTTAGGGTCATGGTTAACACGACAGATAGCAGCATCCCCGCCGGCCCAAAAATCCATCCCCAAACAACCAACGAAAGAAACGCCACAAACGTTGAAAGCCCTAGCGCTTGCCCCATGACACGCGGCTCAATCAGGTTACCAAGTACAAAGTTAATGACCAGATAAGCGGACGCCAGCAGCAGCGCCTGTAGCGCGCCACCGTCCTGGGACACCAGAAGCAGCAGCACTGGAGGGATAGCCGCAAGCGCTGAGCCAATGTTAGGGATAAAGTTAAGCCCAAACGCCAAAACGCCCCAAAGTAATGGGAAATCAACCCCGACAATCACACAGGAGAGCCAAATCAATACCGCCGTGGCCAGGCTAATCATTGTTTTTACGGCCAAATAGCGCTTTAGCGTTAAGCTGAATTCGCTAAATCGCTTTAAACTAGGCGCTGGGTTTTCCAAGGCACGCGAAACTTTTTGGCGAAGGTTCAGCGTTTCAAACAGCATAAAAATAACCAGCAACCCCACGATGATACTTTGCATCACCAGGTTGCCCAGCTCACCCAGCAGCGTTGCCACCCAAGAAGAACCTTCCTCATCCTCATTGAAAAAGACGGCGCTAAGCTCATCAGGGTCAATATTGAAGCCATGCATGGCGAGCGTATTAAGCAGGTCCCAATAGTGCTCGTAAAGCCGCTCCTCAATATCAGGCAGCGCCGCCACAAAGGTGCTAAAACTGTTGACGACCAACACGCCAATCAGTGAAAGGAACCCCAACAACACCATCAGGGTTAAAAAAGCCGACATTCTCATGCTTAGGCCACAACGGTGTAACCACTGCACCGGAGAGGTACACACTACCGCGATAAATACCGCCAGCAGCAAGGGTACAAGTAAATCTGCCCCCCCTTTCATTCCCGCAATAATTACCACTAATGCCGCTAGCGCCAACGTGGCATTTAAGGGGATACTTCGATAATCCTCATCCGATAATCTCGACATAGCCTCATCCTTAGCTAGTTACCCATACATAATGGCGGTAATAAAGGTATTGCACAAACCGTGCAAATAATAAGCAACTGTTTTGCGTCACCTCTTTTACGCTGAACTTTCCCTGTAGTCGCTATTCCAAGCAAGCGTCTATACTTTTAATTGACGCGTACCCGGCTAGTCTTCTCTACCTCAAGGAGTTTCTCTATGAGCCCAGTATCGGCACGTTTACCGCGTTTTCGTTATGGAATTTTAAGTGGCGCTCTGTTGGCGCTTCTGAGCACTCCCCTCGCCTTTGCGGCCCCGCCTGCACCGCCCAGCTTAAATGTCCAGGCACAGTCCTGGGTTGAGGTTGAACCCGACCAGGCGACGTTCACAGCGCGCCTTTGGGAAAACACGCCTGCCGTTTCTTCACTGGAAGATACCGACAGCGAAGCGTTAGGAGAAGCCCGTGAACGCCTTGAGAATCGTGCCAGCGAACTGATCGAAGCCATTGAAGCCCTGGGAATTGAGCGACGCGCTATCAATGCCGGGTCGTTGAACGTTTATCCTGACCATGTCGCTGCGCCACGTAGCGAAAATGGCGACCAAGAGATGCTCCAACGCACGCGTCTTGAACGCCCGTTCAGCATAGAGCTAACCGACCTTGATCAATTGGGCGATGTGCTCAACGCGCTGATCGGGGTGGGTGTGAATGCAATGGACGGCGTCCAATTTGATTTACAGGACAGAGAAGCCGCCACCGATGAAGCGCTGGTAAAAGCACTGGAGAAAGCTCGCCACAAAGCCAACCTGATGGCCAGCACGCTGGAAACCGAACTCGGCCACGTTCAGCGTATTGAAGAGACGCAAGCGCCTATGTTTCAGCCCCGCATGATGGCCATGCGGGCTGAGAGTGATATGGCCAATAGCGGATCACAAAGCGATTACAGCCCCGGCACCATCCGTATTGATGCCGGGGTTAACGTCGAATGGACGCTTAAAGGGCCAGACGCTCCTGACCACCAAGATAGGGACGTAGCGGCTCAGGAATAACCACCGAGCCGTCTGCCTGCTGGTGATTTTCAAGTATTGCCAGCAGGCAACGGCCAACGGCCAAGCCAGAACCATTTAACGTATGCAGGAGCTGTGGCTTTTTCACATCCGGTTGACGGAAGCGCGCCTGCATACGTCGTGCCTGAAAGTCTTCGCAGTTGGAAACAGACGAAATTTCCCGATAAGTGCTCTGACTGGGCAGCCAGACTTCCAGGTCGTAGGTTTTCGCCGCGCCAAAGCCCATATCGCCCGTGCAAAGCGTCACTACGCGGTACGGCAACTCTAACGCTTGTAAGATCGCCTCTGCATGACCACGCATTTCATCCAGCGCTTCATAGCTCTTCTCTGGTTCTACAATCTGCACCATTTCCACTTTATCAAACTGATGCTGGCGGATCATGCCGCGAGTATCACGCCCGTGCGAACCGGCCTCGCTACGAAAACACGGCGTGTGCGCCGTAAGCTTCATCGGCAATGCCGCTTGATCCACAATCTCATCACGCACAAAGTTGGTGAGCGGCACTTCAGAAGTAGGAATCAAGTAGTACTCGCGCTCATCATCCAGCTTGAACAGGTCTTCGCCAAACTTCGGCAGCTGGCCGGTGCCCGTTAGTGAGTCGCGATTCACCATATAGGGCACGTAGCACTCTTCATAGCCGTGCTTCTCGGTTTGGGTATCCAGCATAAATTGAGCCAGCGCACGGTGCAGACGAGCAATGGGCCCACGCATAACGGCAAAGCGGGCACCGGTCAGTTTAACGGCCAATTCAAAATCCAGATAACCGGATTTTTTGCCTAAATCGACATGATCGAGCACGTCAAAATCGAACTCACGTGGTGTACCCCAACGGTGCAGTTCAACGTTGTCTTCTTCTTTTTCACCTTCCGGCACGCTTTCATGAGGCAGGTTAGGAATACCGCTGACCGCTTCATCCCAGGCCTCTTGCACCTTGGCCAACTCACACTTGGCGTTATCCAGACGATCGCCTAAATCGCTGACTTCATCCAACAGCGGCTGGATATCTTCGCCACTGGCTTTGGCCTTGCCAATGGCTTTTGAGCGCGTATTACGCTCGCTTTGCAGTTGCTCGGTCTGCGTTTGCAATTCACGGCGGCGCGACTCCAGCGTCTGAAGCCCCTCTTTATCCAGTACAAAGCCGCGACGAGCTAGTTGTTGCGCTAGCGCGTCCAGATCACCGCGCAGCAGTTTCGGATCGAGCATGAGTTATTCCTTGGCCTGTATTCAGTTAAACACGGCGCCAAACGCCAGTATCAAAGGCCCCTATTGTAGGCAAAAGCACGGCGGGGAGCTATGGGGGCGTTATAGCAACGTGCCCGGCAACTCACATCGGCGATTAAATAACCAGAGACTGCTTCGAAGCCGCGGCCGCCCGTAAGCGCTCACTTCGCCCATTACAAGCCCCCGCCCTTCTTACTAAAAAGTGATAAAGTGCGCGCCGAATCGTAATCCTGCTATTGATCAACCGTAAATAAAACTCCAAGGAGAGAGATCCGTGAGCACATCACAAGGCGCCTTCGGCTGGTGGAGAGGCATCGCCCTCTGGAAGAAAATTCTCGCAGGTTTAGCGCTAGGGATAGCGGCGGGCGCACTACTGGGTGAAAACGCCAGCATCTTTAAGCCGCTGGGCGATATTTTTATCAACGCGATCATGATGCTGATCGTACCGCTAGTGTTCTCAACGCTAGTGGTCGGCATTACGTCGATGCGCGACCCGCAAAAAATGGGTCGCATTGGCGCCCGTACCATCGGCCTTTATCTTTTGACCACGGCCTTTGCTATCAGTATCGGGTTGTTGCTTTCGACACTGCTACAGCCTGGAGCAGGCGTTAACATCAGTTTTGATAGCAGCGTGAATGCAAGCGAGGCGCCTACCCTGGCGTCCATTTTGATTAACCTGGTACCCCGTAACCCCATTGATGCGCTGGCCAACGGCAACATTCTGCAAATTATTGTATTTGCGATTGGCCTGGGCATTTCACTGACTCTGATTGGTGAAAAGGGTGAAGCACTGGTTGTGGTGTTCGATAGCTTTGCCGAGGCAATGTACAAGCTCACGGGCATCGTCATGGCCTTTGCACCTTTTGGGGTGTTTGGCCTAATGGCGCATGTATCTGGCCAATACGGGCTGGAAATCCTGTTACCACTCGCCAAGCTGATTGGCGTGGTGTATTTAGCCTGTGCGCTGCATGTTCTGGTGATTTACTCAGGCTTTATTCGCCTGTTGGGGCGGCTTAATCCAGTGCGTTATCTCCAGGGTAGCTTGGACGCCATGATGATAGCGTTCTCCTCCGCCTCTTCGGCAGGATCACTGCCGGTATCGATTCGCTGTGCACAGAAAAACCTGGGCGTATCTGAAGGCGTTTCAAGCTTTGTACTGCCTGTGGGTGCGACCATTAATATGGATGGTACAGCGCTTTACCAAGGCGTCGTCGTGCTGTTTATTGCCCAAATGCTGGGTATTGAGCTGAGCCTGGTCGACTATGGCATGATTGTCGCCACCGGCACGCTTGCTTCCATTGGCACCGCGGGCGTACCCGGTGCGGGTCTTATCATGCTCTCTATCGTGATGGCTCAAATTGGCTTACCGCTTGAGGCCATCGCCGTCGTAGCAGGCATCGACCGTATTCTCGATATGGCGCGCACCAGCGTTAACGTGGCGGGCGACATTATGGTCACCACCCTGGTAGGTAAAAGCGAAGGCGAATTGAACCTCGACGTTTATAACGCCGATAATAAAGCCTGACCGCCCGCCCCACGCCAGAATACTCTGCGACGAGACCGTTGCAGAGTATCGCGACAGCTAACCAGGAGAGCATAATGTCCCACCGCCTTGAACAGGTATTAACTGCGCTGGACCAGCTTCATAGCGAAGACCCCAAAACAGTCAACGTGGCCGATGAGCCGCTCCCCGCCGAGCTGCTTTACGCACAGCGCATGAGCAAATGGCTTGCTCACCTTAACCAGGCACCCAGCGAGTGCTTACAGATTGCTGTCCGCGCCCAGCACTTGCAGCGCTGGCAGGTAGCACGCGAAGCGTACCCTGAAGGTCGAGTAGGCTACTTAACCTGGCGGCGCGACCAGGGTATCCGCGCAGGCGACACTGCCGCCCAATTAATGCGTGAAGCAGGCTATAGCACTGAGGACGCCGAGCGAGTTATCACACTCATCACCAAAAAGGGCCTCGGACGTGATGCCGACGTACAGACACTTGAAGACTGCGCCTGTCTGGTATTTTTGGAAAACTACTTTGCCGATTTTTCGCGTAAGGTCGAACGTGACCATATGGTGCGAATTATTCAAAAAACCTGGCGCAAGATGTCACCCCAAGCTCATGAATTAGCCCTGACACTGCCCATGTCACCTGCTTCTGCCGCCCTGGTAAAAGAAGCTTTGAGCTAGCATGTTTAGCGCAGGGTGCAGCCAGGCAGGCACTGAGGTAAAGTAGCGCTCTCTTTTTTTGATGCCCCGGCACTGACGGCTTGAACGATTATGATTGCATCGCTGGACTCTCGGACCGCCCCGTTTGAACGCTTGGCCTCCCACTACCTGCGCTTTCTGGAAGCCCTTAAAACACGCGGCTTCGATGGTGAGATTGCCCCTGACTATGCCCACCGCACGGTGCTGGCAACCGACAACTCGATCTATCAGCGTCTGCCCCAGGCGGCGGTGTTTCCCCGCCATGCAGAAGACCTGGAATGCCTGGCCAAACTGGCCGCTGAAGTGCCTTACCGCGAGGTGGTGTTAACGCCAAGAGGCGGCGGCACCGGCACCAACGGTCAGTCGCTTACCGATGGCATCGTGGTGGATATCTCCAGGCACATGAATCAGGTGCTGGACATTGATGTCGAGAACCGTCGGGTGCGCGTTCAAGCAGGGGTGGTGAAGGATCAGTTGAATGCCGCCTTAAAGCCCTACGGGCTGTTTTTTGCCCCCGAGCTTTCGACCTCCAATCGAGCGACCATCGGCGGCATGATCTCGACCGATGCCAGCGGTCAGGGTAGCTGTGCTTACGGAAAAACCCGTGACCACGTGCTGGAACTCGACACGGTACTGCTGGGTGGCCAGCATCTGCATAGCCGGGCACTCAGTGCCGATGAGGAACAGCAGGCCTGCCAGCAGGACGGTATTGTCGGACAGGTGCACCGCACAGCGGCCAGCATTCTTGATCAGCAGCGCGAACTGATTAAGGCGACCTTTCCGCCGCTTAACCGCTGCCTGACCGGTTACGACCTGGCTCACCTGCGCAACGACCAGCATGCGCTTGATCTCAACAGCCTGCTGTGTGGCTCGGAAGGCTCTCTGGGGTTTCTGAACGAAGCCGTGTTGAGCGTACTGCCCATCCCCCAACACGCCACCCTGGTTAATGTGCGCTATACCCGCTTTATGGATGCGCTGCGCGATGCCAAAACGCTGATGGCCAGCGCCAGGCCTGTGTCGATCGAAACCATCGACGATACGGTGCTCACGCTCGCCATGGCCGATTTTGTCTGGGACAGCGTGGCCGAGTTCTTCCCCGAGAGCGACACACCGATTCGGGGTATCAACCTGGTCGAGTTTAGCGACGACGACCCTGCAGCACTGGCCGAGCAGGTAGACGCCTTTACCCGTCACTTGAATCAGGATGCCACGGTCACGCGATTGGGCTATACCCTGGCCAAAGGCCGTGAGCAGATCAGCGCGGTTTACGGCATGCGCAAACGCTCGGTGGGCCTTTTGGGCAATGTGCAGGGTGAGAAGCGTCCACTGCCGTTTGTTGAAGATACCGCGGTACCACCAGAACATCTGGCCGACTTTATTAGCGAGTTCCGCGCCGCGCTGGACGCGCGTGGGCTCGCTTACGGCATGTTTGGGCATGTTGATGCGGGCGTGCTGCATGTGCGCCCCGCGCTGGACATGAAAGACCCGGCCCAGGAAGCGCTGATTCGGGACATCTCCGATGAAGTGGCCGCCCTGACCCAAAAATACGGCGGATTGTTGTGGGGCGAGCACGGTAAAGGGGTACGCTCCGAGTATGCACCCAAATTTTTTGGCGAGCTTTACCCCAGCCTGCAGCGGGTCAAGGCCGCGTTTGACCCGTTTAACCAGCTTAATCCTGGCAAGATCGCTTCACCGGCAGAGAACGGCGCGCTGATTGCCAAAGACAGCGACCCGAACCTGCTAAGCATCGACGCCGTGCCGATGCGCGGCCAGCTGGACCGCACCATTGATGAGCGCGCCTGGCAGGCCTATGACGCAGCGGTGTACTGCAACGGTAACGGCGCCTGCTACAACTACGACGTGGACGACCCCATGTGCCCGTCGTGGAAGGCGACCCGCAACCGTATTCACTCGCCCAAGGGGCGCGCCAGCCTGATGCGTGAATGGCTGCGCCTGCAGTCCCAGGCGGGCATCGACGTGGTCGAGGAGTCGCGCAAGAAAAAGGCGGAAGGCCAATGGGGCTTTGTTAAACACTTCCCGAAACGCCTGGCGAATACGTTCAGCCGCCAGCAGCATCACGATTACTCTCATCAGGTCTACGACGCCATGGCCGGCTGCCTGGCGTGCAAGTCCTGCGCGGGGCAGTGCCCCATCAAGGTCAACGTGCCGCAGTTCCGTTCGCAGTTCTTGGAGGTGTATCACGGACGCTATTTACGCCCCCTGCGCGACTACGTAATAGGCAGCACAGAATTCATGCTGCCCACTCTTGCCCGGGCAGCACCGCTGTATAACGCCGTGATGGGCCAGCGCTGGGTGGAAACGCTGATGCGCCGTAGCGTGGGCATGAGCGACTCGCCATTGCTCTCCCGCGCCAGCGTGAAAAAGCAGCTGCGTGCCTGGGGCGTGGCGGAAGCCACGCCTACCTCGCTTGCTCTGCTCACCGACCAGCAGCGCGCCAATAGCGTGATTGTGGTTCAGGATGCGTTCACCACGCACTTTGAAGCCAAACTGGTCATGGACGTGGTCGAACTGCTCTCACGGCTCAACCTGCGCGTGTTGGTGATGCCCTATAGCGCCAACGGCAAACCGCTACACGTCCAGGGCTTTTTAGGCGCATTTGAGCGTACGGCCGAAAAGCAGGCGAAACGCCTGCGGGCGTTGCGCGAGTTTGAGGTGCCCATGGTGGGGATCGACCCGGCGATGACCCTGACCTACCGCCAGGAGTACGTAAAAGCGCTGGGACCCGACGCCGTGCCCGAGGTATTGATGCTACAGGAGTGGCTGGCTATCCGGCTGCCCACCCTGGCACCCCGACAGCTAGCGCCCAATGCCCTTGGCTTTAAGCTGCTTTCGCACTGCACCGAAAAAACCAACGCGCCCGGAAGCCCGAAGGCGTGGCAGCAAGTATTTGCCGCATTTGGCCTACCGTTGGAGTTGGTTAATACCGGCTGCTGTGGAATGTCCGGCACCTACGGCCATGAAACGCGCAACGCCGAAACGTCCAAAACGATTTACGCCCAATCCTGGCAACCCCAGGTCGAGGCAGAGGAAAACACCGACAGGCTACTGGCCACGGGGTATTCGTGCCGCAGCCAGGTGAAGCGTTTTTCAGAACAAACGCTTCACCACCCGCTGCAAGCCTTGCTTTATGCCTTACGCAGCGCGGGCGAACACCCCAAGGATTAACAAGGCTTAGAAAAATAGCTTTTTAAGCGCCAGGCCAGGGTCGGCTTGGCGCATAAAAGCCTCCCCAACCAAAAACCCATTAACGTGGTGATCCCGCATTAACTGAACATCCGCCTGAGTATGGATACCCGACTCAGTAATAACGGTTACGTTTTCAGGAATATGCGCCAGTAAATCCAGCGTCGTGTTGAGGCTGGTATCGAACGTGTGCAGGTTACGGTTGTTAATGCCTACCAACGCCAAATCAAGCTTAAGCGCACGCGTTAGCTCATCGGCATCATGGACTTCCACCAACACATCCATTCCCAGTTGATTGGCCTGCTGATGCAAGTCAAGCAGCCTGGCATCATCCAGTGCGGCGACAATCAGCAAAATACAGTCGGCTCCAATGGCGCGCGCTTCAGAGACCTGGTAACCGTGGGTAATAAAGTCTTTGCGAATAACCGGCAGCTCGCAGACGTCCCGCGAGACGATCAAATAGTCTTCATGTCCCTGGAAAAAGTCCGCATCGGTCAGTACGGACAAGCAGGCTGCACCACCTTGAGCGTAGCTTTTGGCGATATCCGCCGGATGAAACTCTTCTCGAATGACGCCTTTGGAGGGCGACGCCTTTTTAACTTCTGCAATAATCGCCGGGTCACCGACCGCAATACGCTGATTAAGCGCGTTGATGAACCCGCGCGGAGCACTCTGCTGCTTGGCAAGCGCGAGCAAATCCGTCTCGGATACCGCCTGCTGGCGCTCGGCGACTTCCTCATCCTTGCGGGCAAGAATTCGCGTCAAAATAGTGGGTGTTGCCTGTTGGTTCATAGCGGTCACTTACTCTTTGAAAACGCTGGTGAAGTGTGAAAGCTCTCTGAGCTTCTCAAGCGGCAGTTTAGACCCCTGAGCGTCCTGAGCGATCAGAACGCCCTCTTTCAGGCTGTCAGCCACACCCGCACAGTAAAGGGCGGCACCTGCGTTCAAGGCCACCATGTCGGATGCGGGGCCTTCACCGCTCAATGCCGCCTTTACCAACCGCAGGCTATCTTCTGCGTTAGCGACCTTCAGCGTTGCCAGGCTCTGGCGCTCAATGCCAAACGCTTCAGGGGAAACCGTGTACTGAGTAATCTCGCCCTCTTTAAGCTCCGCCACTTGCGTAGAAGCTGCCAGCGATATTTCGTCTAAACCATCTTCTGAATGAACCACCATGACATGGCGGCTGCCCAGCTTTTTAAGCACTTCGGCCATCAGCGGCACCAGTTCTGGCGAGTACACACCGACCACCTGATTGGGCGCCCCTGCAGGGTTAGTCAGCGGGCCCAGAATATTGAAGAGCGTGCGCACGCCCATCTCACGGCGCGGGCCAATGGCATAACGCATCGCCGGGTGGTGATTCGGCGCAAACATAAAGCCAACCCCCACCTGCTCAATACAACGGGCGACCTGCTGAGGCTTAAGATCGAGGTAAATACCGGCAATATCAAAAAGATCGGCGCTGCCGGAAGACGACGATACGCTGCGATTACCGTGCTTTGCGACATGCGCACCCGCCGCTGCAGCCACAAAGCTGGACGCGGTGGATACGTTAAATAGATTAGCGCCATCGCCGCCGGTACCCACGATATCCACGACGTTCTCAGCGTTTAGCTCAACACGGCGCATTAAATCGCGCATGACCTGGGCGGCAGCGCTAATTTCCACCGCGCTCTCCCCTTTCATGGCAAGCCCGACCAATAAGCCGCCTACTTGAGCATCGGACGCTTCACCCGTCATTATCTGGCGCATCAGGGCATGCATAACGTCAAAAGGGAGGTCTTCACGGTGTATCACCGCATTAATTGCATCTCGCATTTGCATGAACAGAGGAGCCTCTAAAGCGTGTGAACCAGGCAATCAGCCACGTTTTAAAAAATTTGCCAATAGCTCATGGCCTTGGCGAGTCAGTATTGATTCAGGGTGAAACTGCACCCCTTCTACATCCAGTGTGCTATGGCGCAGTCCCATGATCAAACTAGGCGTCACATCATTGTCTGTTGTCCAGGCCGTTATTTCCAGGCAGTTGGGGAGCGTTTCCCTTTCCACCACTAACGAGTGATAACGGGTTACTTCGAGGGGGTTATCCAACCCGTCAAAAACGCCCTGATGGGTATGTAAAACAGCCGATGTTTTACCATGCATCACCTGGGGTGCACGGACCACCCGAGCACCGTATACCTGACCAATCGCCTGATGCCCCAAACAAACACCCAATATAGGCAGTTTACCGGCAAAGTGACGAATAGCGGCCATTGAAATCCCCGATTCGTTGGGCGTGCATGGCCCCGGGGAAATAACCAGATGCGTAGGCGCCAGGGCTTCAATCTGTTCAAGGGTAATGGCATCGTTTCGATGCGTTACCACCTCTGCACCCAATTCATTCAAGTATTGGACAATGTTAAAAGTGAAGCTGTCGTAATTGTCCAACATCAAGACTTTTTTCGGCATAGCCTATTGATTACCTTAATTATTGCATGGCAATCAGCGTATCGTTACCCAGACTATTAGCCAGGTATGCCATTGCTAGCGATTTTACGTAAGTGTGCTGGATTGTATCGCCAGACGAGGTTAATCGCCACGACAGTTGCGCGCAGTTACGTTTTCGTCGCACTGGGCTATGCTGGAAAATATGCAGGAAAGCATGCTGAAAAGTACGCTGAACAATATGCTCGACAGCATGTTCAACAAAAGCGCGATCAAAAGGAGTGCGCCATGGACAAGGCCATCATTGATGTTATTCGAGAAAATGAACAGCTACCCGACCACATGACCGATAGCGAGATCGCCAAGCAGTACAAGGGCACCTATACCGCTGCGAGAGCCGCTATCAGCCTGGACCATACGCCGCTTGATCAGCAACTCGCTGACGCCACGGCCAGGGTTCTCCCCTTTATGAAAAAAAAGAAGTAATACCAGGCACGGTATAACCTTATACAACAAGCCCCTAACAGCAAGCCTTTGGGCTTTCTGTTAGGGTACGAAACGATATTTCCTCAACCGTTAACCAAGTGAGTTTTCATTGAGGCGCTTTGCCTCGCTCTCGGCTTCCTGGCGAGTAGCGTAGGAGACAACAGAGGTGTTATCGGCCTGAGAGTCATCGGGGCGTATATCAATGACATGAAATTCACCGTTGCGCTCCTGTACCTCATAAAACGTGCTCATTGCCTTTCTCCTTGGGTAAAACAGTCTCTAGGGTAGACCACATTCAGCCAACCTTCCCAATTGCTACTGTTAGCAACTTTCGCCGTTAAGGCTATATTTTGCTATTACAGCGCGAAAACGGTTGTAATGGTCAAGTAACACTGGCCAGCACTCTATTTTTAACGTTAGTTATCTAAAGACAGCCGCACCGCTAGCGACATTGCGTTTGCACAATGTATACGCCAAAAAGAACAACAACTTATATCCATTTTTTTTAGCCGGGAGGAACTAGCCACAGAGCGTAGCAGTCTTTATTATCTTGAGCCTTCAAACGAGTGGGAGCGTGAAATGCAAAAGCAAGTGAGCTGGGTAAGCACGCTCTTGCTAGGAATTTTGGTAAGTGTGTCACCGCTAGCAGGCGCTTCGACACTCAACGTTATCGCTTCTTTTTCCATACTTGAAGACCTGGTCAAGCGCATTGCCGGCGAAGATATTGACGTAAACGTTATCGTTCCCCCCGGTGAGGATGTCCATACGTGGGAACTGACGCCGCCCAATGTGCTGTCCATCGAAGAAGCCGACATCATGTTTTATAACGGCTTTGGGCTAGAGCCTTGGCTACGCCATGTAGAGGCCATCGCAAATGATTCGCTTACCCTAAAGGCCGTGGCTGAAAACGCTGACTTTGCGCCGCTCCCTATTATTACAGGGCAGTATCAAGGCACAAATGACCCGCATATGTGGATGGATCCGAAAGGTGCGGCCGCCTACATCAAGGTGATTGCTGAAACGCTGGCCGAGCACTACCCCGAAAAAGCGGGGGCGTTTTATGCCCGTGCGGAGGACACCTATCGCGCGCTGGATACGTTAGACCAGGCCATCAACGAGCGCCTGGAAGGCATCCCCAAAACGAACCGTTCCCTGGTGACCAGTGAGGCCGGGTTTAGGTACTTTGCGCGCGCCTACGGTTTTGAGTACGACGCAATTTGGGGGCTGAATAACGAAACACAGGGTAACGCCCGGGCAATGGCCGAGATGAACGAACGCTTGGCCAAAACACGCCCCCCAGCGCTCTTTTATGAAAGCACTGTTCCCTGTATCCACATGGATGCGTTGTCACGCGCCACCGGCATCTCACTGGCTGGCCCGCTCTATATTGACTCGTTTAGCTCACAAGACGATCAAGCCGATGACTACCCCGCCATGCTGCACTATAACGCCGAGCTTATTCATGGTGCATTAGGTGGCGCTCGCCCGGAATAGCCTTTTTGCAGCCAGTCAGTCAATCTTAAGTGACAAGCGCCAGCAGCGACGCCATCACACAATCAGGCTGGCTGAGTTCAATAGGATCGCCATGGTTATAGCCATAAGGCAGTGCGAGGGTGGCAAACCCGGCTGCCTTGCCCGCGGCAATATCATGACGAGAATCGCCGACCATTAGGCACTCACTTGGCAAAAACTGGCGCGCCTGCGCGGCATGTAAAAGGGGTAAGGGGGAAGGCTTCTTCTCCGTCAAGGTGTCTCCTCCTACCCATAGCGTAAACCATTGACGAATCCCGAAGTGATCAAGAATGGGCACAATAAACCGCTCTGGCTTATTGGTGATGAGCACCAGCGTAAAGCCCGCGCCATGCAGCGCTTCAAGTGCTGTTTTTACACCGGGATAGAGCGTCGTTAACGCATTCGGTGCCGCACCGTAATACGCCATAAAAGCATCAAAGGCGCGCGCTTGAAGCGCTTCCTCAGGAGACCGGCCCAACGCCCAGGTAAGTGCACGCTCCACCAGGATCGGCGCACCATTGCCCACCCAGTCGCGCACCTGAATACCGTCAGGTGTGGGCAAATTAAGCTCGCCTAACATTTTCTGCACCGCAACGGCCAAGTCAGGTACGGAATCAACCAGCGTGCCGTCTAAATCGAACGCGACTAATCGTTTTCCCGTGAGTATTGAGTGCACTGCCCTGCTCCCTTAACGCTGACTTATGTAGGCATTGGCAATGACACGCCTACCATTTTCAATGTCTTAACCTGCCAAATTGCTCAGCATCTTACTGCGTCCATGGCGCTAGCGCATTAGTCAGAAGAGAGAGAAGCTTCTATGCTAAAGCCAGATTAGCCAAGGAGAAACTAATGGCCATACCCAGGATTGTTATTGTCGGTGGCGGCGCAGGCGGTTTAGCGCTTGCGACTCGGTTAGGGCATACGTTAGGAAAACGCAAGCGCGCTGAAATTGTATTGCTTGACCGCAATGCAACCCATGTATGGAAACCGCTGCTTCATGAGTTAGCGACGGGGGTTTTAAACTCCAGCATGGATGAGGTGGATTATCGCGGGCATTCATCTGCGCATTTCTACCGCTACCAACGCGGCTCACTGCATGGCCTGGATCGCGAACAGAAAGTACTACACTTATCGCCTATTTATGATGAAGACGGCAATGAAGTGCTTCCCGAGCGCGCGCTAAAATACGACTTCCTAGTGCTCGCCTTGGGCAGCGTTTCCAACGACTTTGGCACTCAAGGGGTGGCCGAGCACTGCCACTTCATCGACTCCCCCCAGCAGGCCAAGCTGTTTCAACGAGAGATGATCAATACGTTTTTGCGCTATACCGACCCCTCATTACGTCAGCATACCATGCTGACCATCGGCATTGTGGGCGGAGGCGCCACAGGGGTCGAGCTTGCTGCCGAGCTTTTCGACGCTTCGCGCTTACTTAACGCTTATGGCGTAACCGCGCTGGACCATCAGCAAATTAGCGTGCATATCCTTGAAGCGGCCCCTCGACTACTGCCTGGCCTTTCCGAACGTATTAGCCAGACCGTGCAACAAGAACTGGAGACAATGGGCGTAACGGTGCATATCGGCACGGCGATTAAAGAAGCCCACGCCAACCAACTCATTACAGCCGACGGCGACACCATTGAAACCGACTTAAACGTATGGGCGGCAGGCATTAAAGCCCCCGAGTTTTTAACCAAACTGGGGCTTTCAACCAACAAGAAAAATCAGATTAACGTTGAAAAAACACTGCAGAGTGTTGATGACCCCAGCATTTTTGCCTTGGGTGATTGCGCCAGCTGCCCGCAGGGTGAAGATGGCACCGTACCTCCACGCGCTCAAGCGGCTCATCAGCAGGCGAAACTGCTAGCCAAAAATATCAACCATTTGCTGGAAGGCAAAGCACTTAACGAATTTCACTACCGCGACCACGGCTCGCTTGTTTCGCTGGCACGCTACGACGCGGTGGGTAATCTGATGCGCAGCTCAGCGTCGCGTGGCCTCTTTTTAGAAGGCTGGTTTGCTCGCCAGTGCTACGCATCGCTTTATCGCATGCATCAAGTGTCGATCCATGGCGTCCCGAAAACCGGACTTACGTGGCTAGTCGATAAGATTAACCGCTACCTCAGGCCTCGCATGAAGCTACATTAAGCGTCTTAAACCTTGGCCAGCGCCGCACGCATTTTCTTGATAACCGAGTCATAGCCGTGTGGGTCGCTGGCCTGATGCGCGTTAAAAATAGCGGAGCCTGCCACAAAGGTATCCGCCCCTGCCGCTGCGATCTCGGCAATATTGTCGGCTTTTACGCCGCCATCAATTTCCAAACGAATCGCTTTACCGGATGCATCAATACGAGCACGCGCCTCGCGCAGTTTATCCAGTGTGCCAGGAATAAACGACTGGCCACCAAACCCTGGGTTAACGCTCATTAGAAGCACCATATCGACCTTATCCATCACATAGTCAAGATAAGAGAGCGGCGTTGCCGGATTAAATACCAGCCCTGCCTTGCAGCCACCATCACGAATCAACTGAAGCGAGCGATCGACATGCTCAGACGCTTCCGGGTGAAACGTAATATAGCTGGCCCCTGCCTCAATAAAATCGCTAATCATGCGATCAACCGGCTTCACCATCAAATGGACATCAATAGGCGCCGTCACACCATGATGTCGCAATGCTTTACATACCATGGGACCAATCGTCAGGTTCGGTACGTAATGGTTGTCCATTACATCAAAGTGGACAATATCAGCGCCCGCGGCCAGCACGTTATCCACTTCCTCCCCTAGTCGTGCAAAATCAGCGGAGAGAATAGAAGGGGCAATTAAAAAATCATGCGCAGCGGTCATGGGCACTCCTGACTAGCCATTGAAATGAGGGATTACCAAGTGGCGCAGCGACAACCTGGTGATGCCCCTGGAAAACGGGCATTTTAACAGAGCAATTGAAAAAACGGCGCGGTTTTGGCTACCCATTGCAGTTAATCATTTCCAACCATGTGTCTGCCCCCTTTATCAATCAGGCACACCGTTATTTCCAAAAAGAATAACAATCGCAATTGTAATTCCACAATGTCAGGTTTAATCTTATGCCAATTGCGATCTATATCGTTTACCGCTTTAAGAAGGAGCTAGCCATGTCTCTGCCACTCTTTTTCCGTCGCAGCCTGCTTGCCATTACGCTAGGCGCTAGCATCGCTAGCCCTGTCATGGCGCAAGAGCGCGAAATGCTTAATTCCTCCTACGATATTGGGCGCGAGCTATTTAGCGCGATCAACCCTGAGTTTATCGCTTGGTGGCAAGAACAGAATGACGAACAAATCAGCGTTAACCAGTCCCACGGCGGCTCTTCTGCTCAGGCGCGTGCCATCCTGCAGGGTCTGCGAGCAGACGTCGTCACATTTAACCAGGTAACCGACGTTCAGGTACTAGCGGATGCTGGCTTGGCGAATGAGGATTGGCAGAGCGCGTTGGATAACAATGCATCGCCTTACTACTCCACGACGGCCTTTCTGGTTCGCAAGGACAACCCCAAAGGAATTGAAAACTGGGATGACCTGGTAAAAGAAGATGTTCAAGTCGTCTTCCCTAATCCAAAAACGTCCGGTAATGCGCGCTACACCTATTTAGCGGCATGGGGATTCGCCGACAAGGAATTTGACGGTGATGAAGAGCAGATCCAAGATTTTATGCGCACGTTCTTGGGCAATGTGGCCGTTTTTGACACTGGTGGCCGCGGCGCGACCACCAGCTTTATAGAGCGCGGTATCGGTGATGTGCTGATCAGTTTTGAATCCGAAGTGAATAACATTCGCCAGGAGTATGGCAGCGACGACTACGAAGTGGTCGTTCCTCCCATGAGCGTTTTAGCCGAATTCCCCGTCGCGGTCGTTACTGAAAATGCTGAGCGCAACGGCAATACCGATTTAGCGCAGGGATATCTTGAGTATCTCTACACTGAAGATGCCCAGCGACTGCTGGCGAACTTTAACTATCGCGTACATAACGAAACCGTGGTTGAAGAGTTTTCCGACCACTTCCCGGAAACTGAGCTGTTCAGCGTAGAAGACGTATTTGGTAGCTGGGACGAAGTAATGGAAACGCACTTCGAGGGTGGCGCGCTGCTCGATCAACTACAGCGCCGTTAACAGGACGTCAGTCGTTATCAAAACATTATGAATCAACGCGCTTTACGACTAACCGGCAGCACGCGAGTGCTGCCGGGTTTTGGCCTTTCAATGGGTATCAGCGTGCTGTTTATCTCGCTGGTGCTGGTACTACCTATCACCGGGCTTTTCGGGCAGCTTGCCGAGCTAAGCCTTGCCCAATACTGGTCAATTATTACCGAAGGCCGAGTGGTCGCAAGCTATATGGTCACCATGGGCGCAGCGGCGGTGGCGGCATTAATTAATGCGGTCTTCGGTCTGCTACTCGCTTGGGTATTGGTGCGCTACGAGCTTCCCGGCAAGCGACTGCTGGATGCTTTAATGGACCTGCCGTTTGCTCTCCCCACAGCGGTGGCGGGCATTACGCTGGCCACTCTCTATGCCAGCAGTGGCTGGATGGGGCGCCTGCTTGAGCCTTTGGGCCTTCAAGTGGCCTACACCTGGGTCGGTATCGCGCTGGCGATGGCATTTACCAGTATCCCGTTTGTGGTACGCACCGTGCAGCCCGTACTGGAAGACTTACCCGCTGAGGTTGACGAAGCCGCCATGTCACTCGGCGCGACCGACTGGGTGGCCTTTCGCCGGGTGATCATGCCGCACTTATGGCCCGCTCTGGTGACAGGAACAGGCCTTGCGTTTGTGCGCTCACTTGGCGAATTTGGCGCGATTATCTTTATCGCAGGCAATATGCCCTACGAAACGGAAATTACCGCGTTAATGATCTTCGTCAAGCTGCAGGAGTATGACTACGCAGGCGCCTCCGCAGTGGCCTCCGTGGTGCTGTTTGTTTCGCTCGCGCTGCTGCTTGCCATCAACATTTGGCAAGGCCGTTTTGTCCGCCGCCTGCATGGAGGTAAGGGATAATGCGTAGAATTGGTGATGCACCGGGCGTCAAGCGCCTGTTAATTGGCGCGGCGTTAATCCTCTCGGCACTGTTTTTATTGCTGCCGCTTGTCGCCATTTTCGCTCAGGCCTTTTCTCAGGGCGTTGCGACTTTCTGGGTCAATGTAAGCAATTACTTTACCCTGCATGCGATTGGTCTAACGCTGGTCATCGCCCTGCTCACCATTCCTATCTGTCTGGTGTTTGGCGTGGCCCTGGCGTGGCTTGTTACGCGGTTTAGCTTTCCAGGTCGACGCATTCTGCAAACCTTGATTGATATCCCCTTTGCCGTTTCCCCTGTTGTTGCCGGGCTTATTTACCTGCTGCTTTACGGCCGCAATGGGTGGATCGGCAGTTGGTTGGATGGCCATGATATTCAGCTGATGTTTGCCTGGCCTGGAATTTTGATGGTGACCGTGTTTGTTACCTGCCCCTTCGTTGCCCGCGAGCTGATTCCGCTGATGCAAGCGCAGGGCTCGCGTGAGGAAGAGGCAGCCGCCACGCTAGGAGCCAAAGGGTGGGTAACCTTTTGGCGAGTCACACTGCCGAATATCCGCTGGGCACTGCTTTACGGGATTATTTTAACCAACGCCCGTGCCGTTGGTGAATTTGGCGCGGTATCGGTGGTCTCGGGCGCGATACGCGGTCAAACCAATACACTTCCTCTTCACCTTGAACAGCTTTACCAGGACTACAATGCGGTTGGTGCATTTGCATGCGCGGCACTGTTAGCACTGATTGCCCTGCTTACCCTGGCGGCCAAGGCTAGCCTGGAATGGCGCGCATCGCGCCGGGAGGCGCTCTTATGAGCATTCGCTTAGAAAATATTGCAAAACACTTTGGCAACACGCAGGCCCTTGAACCTGTCAATCTGGATATCCATGAGGGCGAATTAGTCGGCCTTCTGGGGCCCTCGGGGTCGGGCAAGACCACGCTTTTGCGGATTATTGCTGGCCTTGAAAGTGCTGACCACGCTACCCAGTCGGCCAAGATCATGTTCGGCGAACGCGATGTCACAAATGTGCATGTGCGCGACCGGCGTATCGGCTTCGTATTTCAGCACTATGCGCTGTTTCGTCATATGAGCGTTTACGATAACGTCGCGTTTGGCTTGACGGTGATGGCCAAAAAAGAGCGCCCTTCCAGCGGTGAAATTCGTGCACGCGTGTTTCGCCTGCTTGAAATGGTTCAGCTTGAACACCTGGCCAAGCGTTACCCCGCCCAGCTTTCAGGCGGCCAACAGCAGCGTGTTTCTCTCGCCCGTGCGTTAGCGGTAAAACCCGACGTACTGCTACTTGATGAGCCGTTTGGCGCGCTGGATGCCAAGGTACGCCAGGACTTACGCCGCTGGCTTCGTCGCCTACACAGCGAGCTAAATTTTACCAGCGTTTTTGTTACCCATGACCAGGAAGAAGCGCTGGAGCTTTCCGACCGGGTCGTGGTGATGAGCAACGGGCGCATTGAGCAAATTGATGCTCCGGACACACTCTATCATTCGCCAAAAAATCGCTTTGTCTTCGAGTTTCTGGGTGACGTCAACCACTTGGAAGGCAGCGTTCGTAACGGCATTTTGACCTGCGGCGATGCCTATTTGTACGTTGACCTACCCGAAGGCAGCGAAGAGCTACTTTTGCGCCCTCACGAGGTACGCCTGGCAGAACAGCCAAGCGACACCTGCCATCTACCGGTAGTGATAACGGCGATCTCCCCCGTAGGTGCCGAAGTGCGTGTAGAGCTGGAAGCTGACTGGCTGGAGAAGCCCTGGCTTGCGACCGTGCGCCATGCGGATTTTGAACGTTTAGCGATGAAGCGCGGGCAACGCCTTTATGCCCACCCGCGCCAGTGGCACCGGTTTAAAGACGGGGTAACGGACTCAGCAAAACAGGCACGAGCCGCTTAACTAGCCAACAGCGCCCACCCTTGATCCTGCTGGCGTTTTGCGCATAACAGCGGCATAGTTATTCAAAGAGCTCTTTGGAACAAGCGCTTTGAAACAAATTATCTGAAACAGGTTATTAGAACCAGTTCTTGGAACAAACCGTTACTGCGGGGAATAAAATATGCTTCGGCGCCAGTTTTTACGTCTTTCAGGAGTGCTGTTGGCAGGCCTCTGGCTAACAGGCTGCTCAGGGCCTCAATACCTTCAGCTTAGCCCGGAGCGTAGTACGAACGTGCCGCAAGCCGGGGCAGGCCAACACGTCACGGTCGTCGCCGTTGATGCTCGAGAAAGCGAGGTTATTGGTACAAGGGCTGGCGGCAGTATGTCAACGGCTCAGATTACCGTTAGCAGCCATGAACTGATTCCCCAACTGCAAGCAGAAGCCGAGCGCGCGGTTCACGATATGGGCTTTAACCCCACCACCGAGCAGGCCCAAGGCCGACCTACCCTTACCCTGGAGCTTGTTAGCCTACAGTATGGGCGTGGCGACAGCGGTCAGCCTTTGGTAGACGAGGCACGTATTGAGGGTGTTTTCCGGGCCATCGCCCAGAATAAAGGCACCACGTATACCGGCACCTACACCTCGCGCCGCACACAAGGCTATGCCGTTAGGCCGGGTGAAGATGCTAATACACGTATGCTGAATGACCTGCTCAGCGACGGCCTTAACCGGGCCTTCAACGACCCAGAGCTTGGTCAGCTACTCGCCCGCTGATATACATTGAGCGCGCTGGTACGCGCTATTTGTGTGGTCCGCGCCGCTCTAATGACCAGACAGACTCCGTTCGGCCCCGTTCATCGGGGCTTCCTTGCTCAAGCAGCGTGACGCGAAAATTGGGTGTGAACAGTTGAGTCACTTCCTGGTCAGGCACGCTATACGGTGGGCCCGCACCCTCATCCTCGTGCGTTATGCTCACCAACAGCCCAGCGGCTCCGGGCGGAACCAGCTGGGCCAAGTGGAAGGCATAGCGCTCGCGCGTGGCAGGCGGTAACGCAATCAGTGCTGCACGATCATAAAACGCGCCTACTTCGGCAGCTTGGCGTATGTGCAAATGAAAAAAATCCCCACACCAGAGTTCCACGCTACCTTGACGCGATATTTCAAACCCCGCTTGGGTATAGCGCGATACAGGCGTCTGGCGTTGGGCCAGGAATTGCGCTATTGCCTCAGGCGCCAACTCAATGCCTAGCACCGGATGTCCCGCATCAGCCAGCCAACGCATGTCCAGGCTTTTACCACACAAGGGCACCAGCACTTTAGTGCCCTGCTCAACGCCCAATGTGGGCCAGTACTCAAGCAGCGCTGGATGCGGCTGAGACAGATGAAAACCAATCCGACCTTCTTGCCAGCGCTGCCGCCAGGAAGTGCTCATTAGACGCCCTTTTACCCTTGAATCCAGAACCTAAAAAACGGGTCCTGATGCTGAGAACCTGGAACTTAAAACCTGGAACTTAAAACCTGGAGCTTAAAACCTGGAGCTTAAAACCCGGAACCTAGAACCAGCGATCACGCTTTTTACGCCGACGCGGCAAGTGCGGAACGATAAGCCCCACTAACAGCCCGGCACCCGCCACACCGCCGCCATACATGAAGTAGCGCATTAACAGGTCTTCTTCCTGGGTATCCAACCGAGCCTGAAGCGCGCGTACCTGCTGGCGCGACTGCTCGGCCTCGTTATCAAGCTCGTTATTGCGCGTTTCAAGGTCAGCAATGCGCTGCTCGCGCAGTTCAAGCGTCTCTGTCATCGAGGAGGTGCGCTGCTCCCAGGTATCGTTAATACCATCAAGCTCTGCGGTGAGCTCATCGACCTGGGCCTGGAGCACCGGCAACTGCTCGCGAGCACTAGGCGTTTCCTGGATTTCGTTCGTCAATACCCACACGGTATCGCCGCTTTGGCCGCGCACCCGGGTGTAATCACCGCTCTCTTCCAGTACCTCTACCTGCTCACCGGCATTTAACGTGCCAATAATGCGGTATCCATCCGTAGGCCCGCTGCGCACGTAAGTGCTCAACTCATCGCTCACCCACGCTTGACCGTCGGTTTGTGCCATTGCTTGTGCGCTGGCCACACTTAATAAAACACCGGCCGCGATATAAGAGAAACGAAATTTATCTGCTTGCATAACGTCATGTCCTGATTAAAAAAAACGCTGCATAGCGGACGAGGCCACCAGCGCTTACAGCGTCGCGCCTGTCTTGAGCGCTTATCCTTCGCTACGTGGTGGTAGGGGGAAGGGACGAGGAAACTCAGCAACGCGGGCATCGCTTTTTACTGCCTTCAAAGGGCCTTCACGCTCCACCTCATCAATACGCACAATCGCATTAAGAGGCAGGTAGCTACGTTTGACACCCTCGAAGGTTCGCTGCAATTTTTCAGTTGCAGGATCAACAACTACCCGTGACGCGTCGTCAAAGACAAACTCCTCGACTTCAATAAAGCCCCAGAGTTCGCTTTGAAATATTTCTCGAACGTATAAATCCCAAATTTCACCCTGTTGGTGAACCACTACTCGATAAATCGGCTTGGCCGCCATTTTGGCCTATCCCTCTTGCCCTATGAACATAAAATTTTCCGGCCTAGCGTACCATAACCCTATCAGCAGAGCCTTAGCTGACCTGACTCAATGCGTTAATAAACGCTAACTGCCCACTCTACGATCTACTCATTAGCCGATATAGCGGGCGTCGTGTGGGGTGAAGAGAGCGAACGGGAATACTCTCACCCTACAGGAGTAACGGTCATGCAAAAGAAGAGGCCCACGATAAAGCAGGCCGCCTTTGGCACCCACTGGGGGCTGATTTATTTTAAAGGCGATGATGCCCATACCCTGCGTGACCTTCTAAAACGACAGAAAGACCTCGACTTCTATGTATAATCCCCCTGACCACCGGAACAAGGAGTCATTGTGACGCCTCATAATGGCGCTATTGTGAGTACCGCAGGTAACGAATGACGAGCTTGATAGCGTCAAACAGTGTTTATATCGCAGTTGGGGAGCCTCTCGCTTGCCAGATACCGAGTTACAGGCCCTTGAAGGGTCTCACTCGCCACTTAACCCGTTATAGCCACGCGTTTAATTAACTATGTCATCAATGTTAAGACTCGATCAACTACTGGTCAGCCAAGGGTTAGCCAGTTCGCGTACACGTGCCCAGCGGCTTATTCGCCATGGGCGTGTGCGTTTAGAGGCGCCTTCGCGCGTGCTTACCAAACCCTCTGAAAAGTGGCCTGAGGATACACCGCTACTGGTCGACGACGACCCTGAGGAGCGTTATGTCTCTCGCGCCGGTTTAAAACTTGAAAGCGTGTTAACGGTTTTAAATAAGCGCCTGGATGACCATGTCATTTTGGATGTAGGACAGTCCACGGGGGGCTTTACCGACTGCGCGCTACACTTTGGCGCACGCCACGTGGTGGGTGTAGAAGTTGGCCATAGCCAGCTCGCGGAATCGCTACGTACCAACCCGCGTGTTACGTGCCTCGAAGGCCTTAACGCCAGGCACATGAGTTCATCCGTAGCACTGCAAGAAGCGATTACCGCGACTCCTATTGATACCGCAGTGATGGACGTCTCCTTTATTTCTCAGACACTGATTTTGCCGGAGATCGCCGCACTGCTGCCAACAGGAGGAGCGCTAATTTCGCTGGTTAAACCTCAGTTTGAACTAACCCCTGGAGCACTGGATAAGCGGGGCATCGTTCGACGCACGGCCGACTACCACACAGTGGAAGAAAAGATTCGCAAGGCCTGTGACGCTTGTGGGTTAACGGTGCAGCACTGGCAAGAGAGCCCGATTACCGGAGGAGACGGTAATCGGGAGTTTCTTCTTCATGCCCTTAAGCCTGCCCCCTGACATACGCCTAACTATGCGTAGACGGCGGTAACTTATTAATTGACTGCACTTTGACCGACTCCCCCCGGTCACGGTGCAGCCATACATCCACCTGTTCAAACGCCACACGAACACCTGCTTTTTGAAACAGCTCATTTACCCGACAATTGATTTCATCCGTCGCAGGCAAGCGCTCCTTGATGTCATCAACAAAAATGCGCAGCTCAAAATTGAAGCTATGGTTGCCATAGCTCAAACAGAACACCTGGGGTTCCGGGTCAATCAACACCCGCTCGTTTTCATCTGCCGCTTGGCGTAAAAGCTGATGCACTTTGGCCAGGTCCGAGTTATGCGCAACGCCATACGTCAGCACGACCCTGGTCACGTTATCTGAAAGAGACCAGTTAATAAGCTGATCCGTCACAAAGGTTTTATTGGGAATAATAATTTCTTTGCGATCGAAGTCAGTAACGGTTGTCGCTCGTATCCTTATGCGGTTCACGGTCCCGTGCAAGTTGCCCAGCGTAATCGTATCCCCAATGCGGATAGGCCGTTCGAACAGGATAATCAAACCTGAAATGAAGTTGGCAAAGATTTCCTGTAACCCAAAGCCCAGCCCCACACTGAGCGCCGCCACCAGCCACTGTAACTTGTCCCAGGAAACGCCCAGAGTGGCCAACGCAATCAGCATGCCCGTACCCACAATCGCATACGAGAGCAGCGAACTGATGGCATAGGCACTGCCCTGCTTTAGTGCCAAGCGAGACAAGACCATTACCTCTAAAAGGCCAGGCAGGTTACGCGCCATAATAAAGGTGACCGCGACCACCAGCAGCGCGGTAATAACATCCGTGACAGACAGTTCACTGCCAATCAAATCCTCATCGCCAGAATCCCACAGGGAAACGTGATCCAGATATCCCACCACGGATAAAAGATCCGACCAGACAAGATATAAAAGTAAGCTGAAGCCGATTAATAAAATCAGCTTGGAGAGGCGTAGCGACTGAGTATTGATTTTCTCCATATCCAGCGGCGGCTCTTCCACCACCTCCAGCCCCCCTTCAGCTTCCTCCTGCGCTTGAGCACGTCGGGCAAGTGCTCGTCGGTAAGCCAAGCGTCTGGCGGCAACAGCCAAACTACGCACTACCGTCGCCTCAACAACCACCCACAGCCCCAATAAATAAAGCGTGATAGCAAACCGTCCCACCAAACGCAGTGCGGTATATTCATACCCCCACACGATCAAGCCCACCAATACGAGCGGGATGGCAGCCATGGCGAGTCCCAACACCAAACGGAATAAGCGAAGCCCAAAAAAAGGAACATGTGCCAAAATCAGCTTCGTTAGCCACCAGCTCATGGCTAACAGCCCCGCGACCATCAGGCCCAGTGCAATAGGACGCAAGGCTAGAGGTGCTTGCACCTGCCCCGATATTGTCGCAATCGCTATCACCGGAACCAGCGCAAACCCCAGCCAACGTAATAGCTTACGAATCTGGGCGTTATAACGAGCAGGACAGGTAAAGTGCCGTTCGGCAACGCCATCAGGTGCGAGCAAACGCCGCCCCCACGCCACCACCCCCCAGCTTAACGCGAGTTGCATTAACGCAGGCGCAATACTGTGGGTTAATGCATCGTCTGTTTCGCGAAGCCCTACTCCAACACCGGCTAGCATCAACGGCCCCGGAATAGCCAATAGCGCGTTTAACAGCACTGCTTTTGGTGTGTGTAACTGAGTATCGCTTTTTAAACGGCCAATCTGAGAATGGATTGTCGCCAAGCGCTCTTTTATCCGCGCGTGTAACCCGATGAGCAACAGACCAAGCAGCATCCATGGCAGCCCAAACACTATTTTCCAGGAAAGCGCCTGCCAGTGGTTTGAAAAAATGACTCGCCACTCGCCTTCTCGCCACTCCAGGCGAATGTTGTTGGGCAACTGGCGCAGCCAGTTAATATCCACAGGCTGACTGTTAGCGACCCAAAATAACTGCTCATAAATGGTGGTACGTAGCTCGCGTGTCGTGGTGAGCAGCTGCTTCTGATTCAGCTGTAGCTCAATCGCAGAACTTAAAAGGCTGCTGTAGGATTGCTCCAACTGCTCTACCAGCTCACGACGCTCTCTATAAATCTGGTTCAATGCGTCGATCACACTTGGGGTTGCCTCAAGGCCTGCCTCCTCCACGCGCTGAATGGCTAACCGTCTGCCGTGGCGCAACTGGTCACTCTGGCGGGTTAAATCAAACTGTCTCAATCGAAGATCCGCAATTTCATCCTGCAAATGTCGATGCGGAACTGGCGTAGGCAATGATTGGCGCTGCTCATTTAAAATAAGTGATAACAAATGACTCCCACGCATGGCATCAATCTGTTCATTGAGGCTACGCTGCAATTGGAGTACATAGTCCAGATCACGCTGCGCCTCAAAATTTTCACGCAAGATAGTGTTGCTGCGGTCAGTTGCCTGCAGCAGTTCCTGGCTTATGCGTTGATTAACTTGCTGGGCATCAAGTATGACAGGGTTGCCCTCAGCCAAAAGCGAATTATCCACGATGGTCTCGGCCGCCACTTGCTCAGACTCAAGGGTACGCTGAAGGTCACTGGCATCCTCAAGTAAACCCAAACGCTTTTCCTGGTAATCAATTTGCAACGAAAAGAGGTCGCGCCGTTGTTGCGCGAGTTCACGCAATCGACTGTTAACACTTAACTCTCGTTGGTTATAAGCGGCATCTCGTTCTGCCAAGAGACGTGCCAAGCCAAGCTGTATGAGCTGCGCATCTTTTGAGAGTGAGAGCTGGCTATCCGTTAATAGCGCTTCGCGATCGTCGTACTCACGGCGTAGCGTTTCAGCACGTTGCAGGGCATTGGAGATTGCCTGCTGGGCTCGCTCGGGTAACGTAATCGAGGCCAGTAACTGCGAGTTCACATCGGTCAATTCCCCTTGCAGCTGCTGCAGTTCAAGGACAGCATCTGCCTGCTGTGACGTTAAATCGTCCAACGACATATCGGCGAATGCTTGGGCAGTTAACTGCTGAAAACTCTCCTCCACCTCACCCAGCGCAAGCTCTAACTGGTACAACTGTTCAGGCGCCTCATCAACCCGCTGATTAAGTACCTTTAAACGTTCATCATTAGCATCCAAACGTTGGTAAATTTCCAGCGCGTCCCTTAAATTGGTCTGCTCGCTAACCTGCTGCGCGGTTAGCTCACCATCTACTGAATCGAGCGCTGCCAAGCGCTCCGCTATTGTCTCTTGTGAGGGTACTTGATCAACGTCAAAGGCGCCCTGAACGCTAACGCACACCGTCATCAAATAAAGCGCCAATAGCACCTTCAAGGTATAATTACAGATACATCTAACCACGGTTGATATACCCTCAGAAAAAAATGATAGTGGTAAAAATTAAATACCAGCCATTGTCAGGGGTTCCATTGACCTGCGCAACGAAGAGGTTGACTTACTCTCTTGGCATGTATAGAAACGACTCTGATAATTGATCCTTCCCCTTTATTATTTGCGAGTCGCTTCAATGGTCACCCGAAAAATGGTCACCCGAAAACTGCTGTATGCAAGCGTAATAGCCTTGCTAAGCACAGTAACGTACAGTAGCCCTGCCTTAGCCGACTCCCAGGAAGAAATTGAAGCGCGCATTCGTGAGCTCAATAGTGAACTCTACCAGCTTCAACAACAACTAAATAACCAGACAGCACTTGGCGACACGCCTGCAAAAGTGACGGTAAAGCAACCACCCGAAGTCGCCGCTCGTGAAGATATCATCGAACGCCGGCTGCTTGAGCAAGAATCGACACGCAATCCCTTTTCGATCACCACACACCGCCTTAACTATTTGTTCCCTGTCAGCTATAACGCAAAACCGAATGCTGAGAATTTTCGGGAAATCACCACTGATTCAGACGCGGATCGCTACGAAATCAAGTTCCAATTAAGCGTTAAAGCCAACCTGGTAGAAGATGTTTTCGGCGATGCAGGGGATCTCTATTTTGGCTATACCCAGCGCAGCTGGTGGCAGGCTTACAATACCGATGCCTCCTCCCCGTTTAGAGAAACCAATTACGAACCCGAGCTGTTTATCGACTTCGATAACGCCTGGGATGCGCTTGGCTGGGTAAATACACGCAATCGCGTTGCATTTAATCACCAATCGAATGGCCGCTCAGACCCTCTCTCGCGCAGTTGGAACCGCGTCTACCTGGAAAGCACATTCCAACGTGGCGATTGGGCAGTGACGTTCGCTCCTTTTTGGCGCGTTCCTGAGTCTGCCAGTAATGATGATAATCCTGATATTGAACGTTATATGGGCTATGGCGATATCCATATTGCCAAGCGGCTCAATAACAACCATGAAATCAGCGCGTTATTTCGAGGCAACCCGGGCGCAGGTAACTATGGCACTCAAATTGACTACAGCTGGCCTACGTTTGGCAACCTGCGCGGGCACATCCAGTATTACTATGGCTATGGTGAAAGCATGATTGACTACGATGATCGTGTTAACCGTCTAAGCATTGGTTTTAGTTTAAATCCCCTGTTTAGTGCGACGGGTTTGAACCGCTAAAAAATGGCCTTGTCTATCATGTGTCGGCTGCTATGCTGATATAGATTAATTATTTCATTCATTCGTCAAAGGAAGACAAAATGGCTAAGCGTCAATTCGATACTGAGCACCGCGCTGACCAGTGGAAAGAAGATCTGCGCCACTTAAGCGACACCATAGAAGAACTGGTTAACGCAACGTCCAAGGATGCCAGCAGCGAAATGCACGACCTTCGCGCTCGTGCTGAAAGCCGCCTTAAAAATGCTCGTGAACGCCTGGAAGCTCGCGGCGAGCGAATTTATGATGAAACCCGTGAAACGCTTTCAAATCAAGTTGACTGCTGTGATCGTTATGTACGCGAAAACCCGTGGTCCAGCATCGGTATCGGCGCGGCCGTCGGTCTATTGGTAGGTATGCTGCTCGGACGCCGCTAATGTCTTTGGGGCCAACCCAACGCGTATTTTCTGCCGCCAAGCGCTTGGTAAGGTCACTGGTTGCTAACAGTGAAACCCGACTGCGTTTGGCGGTTTTAGAACTCGAAGAAGAGCGCGCTCGTTTAGTCACCCTGTTTCTTTTGACCGGCGCCAGCTTATTACTTTTATTGCTGGGTGTAATAACGCTTACCGCGCTAGTCATCGTGGTTTTTTGGGACTCTTACAGGTTGCTGGCGATTGGTGTCAGCGCGGGTATCCTAATAGCAGCCAGTCTATTATTGGCAGCCATTGCTATTCGTCAGGCCAAACGGCATACGTTTTTAAAAGAAACGCTTAAACAACTAGCGGCTGATCGTGCTCTGCTTGAGGTGAAAGGCGATGAAGCAAACCAACAAGAGCGTTAAGCCGCCCAACCGCTCTGAGCGTATAAGCCGTGCTGAGCGCAAAGCAGCATTACTTGCACAGCTTGAGCAGCAGCGCATTGATATTCTGGTATGCAGCGACTATCTACAGCGTTCGGCCTCCCCACTTGATCAAAAGTGGCGCAGCATCAAGTTACCGCTTTACGCCGCTGGCGGTCTGCTCGCCTACAAATTTGTACGCAGACCGGGCGGAGTAATGGCAGCCGGTAGAAAAGCGCTTGCAGGCTATATGCTATTTCGCAAACTGAAGCTGCTTTCTAACGTTGTTACTTAATTGCCGGGCCGCACATGCGGCCTAGCAAGCTTGCCCACAAGCAACCCCACTCGCCCACGCCCACTGAAAGTTATACCCTCCAAGCTCACCAGTCACGTCCAGCACTTCTCCTATAAAGCGCAGTTGAGGCACATCTTTTACCTCAAACGATTTCGATGAGATAGCGTCTGTATTGACCCCGCCCATGGTTACCTCTGCCGTACGCCACCCTTCAGTGCCCGCTGGTTTAAGCTGCCATTGGTTAAGCCGACAGGCCCATTGATCTACTTCATCGTTACTGTATTGAGCAAGCGGCGCTGCCTGATTCGAGTCTGGGTACCACTCTAAAAGTGCCTGAGCAAAGCGTTTGGGAAAGCGCTCTCCCAACCAGGTGGATAGCTGACGTTTGGGCGTTGTTTGACGCGCCTCACGCAGTGACGCGGCGGCATCCTCGCCCGGCAATGTATCAATTTCTATGGATGAGCCGGGTTGCCATACGCTGGATATCTGTAGCATAGAGGGGCCCGACAAGCCCCGGTGCGTGAACAGCATCGGCTCAACAAACCGCCGCCCTGCACAGCTCACCGCGACAGGCAAGCTGAGTCCGGAAAGCGCAGCACTGCGCTCCTTCCAGAAATCACTCAGGGCAAAAGGCACTAGCCCAGGTCGAGTAGGTAACACGTCCAGGCCAAACTGGCGTGCCAGCTCATAACCAAACCCGGTGGCGCCCATCGTGGGAATCGATAAACCACCGCTCGCCACCACTACAATCCCAGCATCAATGCTCCCCATGGATGTCATCAGGCGCATGGCGTCGCCTTGCCTGGCGACTTTATTGATCTGGGTATTTAGCGCTATTTCTACACCCGCCCATTCGCACTCTGTCCATAGCACTCGCACAATCTCTTTAGCCGACGTTGCACAGAATAGCTGTCCAGGGGCTTTTTCCACGTACTCGACGCCATGCCGGTCAACCAGCTCTACAAAGTGTTCCGGCCGATAGCGCTTAAGCGCGGAAATACAAAAATACGGATTTTCAGAGTAAAAATGCTGAGGTGTGGTGCCAAGATTGGTAAAGTTGCAGCGGCCACCGCCGGACATCAGTATCTTCTTACCTGCCTTGTTGGCGTGGTCGAGTACCAGCACGCGTCGGCCTGCATAGCCAGCCTGTGCAGCGCACATTAGGCCTGCAGCACCGGCGCCGATAACCACGACATCATAAACCATAGAGAATTGCTCTTGGGGGGAGAAGACCCGCATTTTAACAGTTCAAGACCAAGAGAAAATGTTTCTTCACGTTTCATGACATCATATAAGAGTGCTAACCAGGGTTACCCCCACGCCTGATACCGAGAAACCTATGTCCGCGTATGCCCGACCGTATTTGCTTGTTTTGCTCTCAAGCCCCGCCCAAGGGCAAACCGCAGCGCAGCCTGCACCTTCTGTAATTGGCAGCCGCGCAGAAATAATGACGTGGTCTGACCCACTGGAAGCCTTGGGCACCCTGCGTGCCGATGAGAGCGTTACGCTTTCTGCGACGGTTACCGATATTGTGGCCGAGATCAATTTTGAGGATGGCGCCCAGGTTGAACAGGGGCAAGTACTGATTCGCCTGGACGATGCCGAAGAGCAAGCCCAGTTGCGCTCAGCTCAAGCCATCAGTGACGAACGAAGTAACACGCTTGGTCGTACCATCCAGCTACAGGAACGCAACCTGGCCGCTCGGGCGGACCTGGAAGACTTTCAAGCACAGCTTCGCCAAGCGCAAGCCAATACACAGGTTATCGAAGCGCGGCTTACCAACTACCAAATCAAAGCGCCGTTCAGCGGCCGCGTGGGGTTGCGTAGCCTTAGTACCGGCACACTGGTAACGCCCGGCATGGAATTGGTAACGCTCGACAAGCTGGATGTGATGAAGCTTGATTTTAGCGTTCCTGAACGCTTTCTAAGCCGCCTTTCAATCGGGCTACCGCTCAGTGCTACGACAGCCGCCTACCCCGACGATAGTTTTACTGGCGACATTGCCAGTATCGATACACGCATTGACCCTATCTCGCGAAGCGTTAACGTGCGAGCCGTGCTTGAAAACCCCGATATGCGCCTTCGGCCGGGTATGTTGATGGAAGTGGTCGTTCAACAGCGCGTACGCGATGCCATCGTGCTGCCCGAAGCGGCACTCGAACCCAGTGGCGACCAACACTATGTCATGGTGATTGACCAAAGTGGCCCTACCCCGCGCCTTGAAAGGCACAGCGTAGTGATAGGTGAGCGGCGCTACGGGCAGGTAGAAATTCTTGAAGGCGTTGAAGCAGGCGACCTGGTGGTGGTTCACGGCTTGCAACTGGCAAGAGACGGGCTGGAAGTGCGTTTACTGGGCATCGTGGACGATGAAACGAGTATTCGCGCCTTATTGGAGGCCGATCGCTAATGCGTCTATCGGACATTTCCGTACAGCGACCCGTGCTTGCCATGGTCATCGCCGCGCTGATCATTGCCTTTGGCTTACTGGCGCTTAATCGGCTTCCTCTGCAAGAGTATCCCACCGTGGATCCTCCCATCGTCAGTATTGATACCCGCTACCCGGGTGCGTCCGCCGATGTCGTCGAAACGCGCATTACTCAAGTGCTGGAAGACCGAATTGCAGGCGTCGAAGGCATTGAGTTAATTACCTCGCAAAGTGAGGATGGCCGATCACGCATTGAAATTGAGTTTGGCATTGAAATGGATATTAACGCGGCGGCAAATGATATTCGTGATCGAATTTCGGGCGCCTTGCGTAACCTGCCCGACGATGCCGACGCTCCGGAAGTCACCAAGGCCGATAGTAGCGAAGAGATCGTGGTATGGCTAAGTCTCTCGGGCGCCGACTACTCAATTACCGAGCTTACGGATTACGCCAACCGCTTTCTGGTTGACAGCCTGTCTGTACAACCGGGCGTTGCCCGCGTTCGTATCGGCGGTGGCCGGGATTACGCCATGCGCGTATGGCTGGACCGCAATGCGCTTGCCGCTCGCGGCCTGACCGTCGGCGATATTGAAGATGCCCTGCGCGCCGAAAACGTTGAGCTACCGGCAGGCTCCATTGAATCACAAGACCGCCAGTTTATCGTTCGCCTCCCGCGCAGCTTTGCAACCGCCGATGACTTTAAACGCCTGGCTCTAAATCAACATGATAATGGCTATCTAGTACGACTGGACGACGTTGCCCGGGTTGAGGTCGGCTCGGTAGAAGATCGCTCCGTATTTCGCGCCAATGGCATTCCCATGGTCGGGCTTGGCATCGTTATGCAGTCGACCGCTAATGTCATTGAGCTTTCAAGTGCAGTGCGGCATGAGTTGGAGCGCCTTCAAGAGACGCTACCCGAGGGCATGACGCTTGGCCTAACCCATGATGCCTCGGTCTTTGTTTCCGGTGCCATTGAACAAGTCGTGATGACGCTGTTTATTGCCATGGGCCTGGTCGTCGTGGTGATCTTTTTATTCCTGGGTAATCTGCGAACCACGCTGGTGCCTGCCGTTACCGTTCCTATTGCGGTCATTGGGGCTTTTACCGCGCTTGCCGTGATGAACTTTTCAATCAACTTGCTCACTCTGCTGGCGCTGGTGTTGGCGATTGGTTTGATTGTTGATGATGCCATTGTGGTACTGGAAAATATCAATCGCCGCATGCACGACTATGGTGAAACGCCGCTGGTAGCCGCTTTTAGAGGAACACGCCAGATTGCGTTTGCGGTTATTGCTACCACGCTGGTGTTGGTCGCGGTATTTGTTCCGTTAAGCATGCTGCAGGGCGACATTGGTCGGCTCTTTTCCGAGTTTGCCCTCACGATGGCGGCAGCCGTTGTTTTCTCGACACTCCTGGCGCTTACCCTAACCCCCATGATGGCGTCCAAGATTCTTAAACCCGGCATGCACGACAGCGCCGTGGGTAAAGGTGTCCAGTGGCTACTGGGTGTTACTCAGCGACGTTACCAGCGTATCCTTGAGTGGCTACTTGCACGCAGTTGGATAGTTGTCGGGGTATTTGCACTGTTGATCGCCATGACGGCATGGCTAACCACCGAGCTGCCCAATGAGTACACCCCACAAGAGGATCGTGGCAACTTTATCGTATTGGTGAATGGTCCTGAAGGCGCCACCTTCGATTACATGATGGACTACATGGATGAAATCGAAGCACGACTTGCTCCCCTTATAGAAACGGGTGAGCTTGAACGTGTGGTCGTACGTGCGCCACGCGGCTTTGGCAATATCGAGAATTTTAACGGCGGTTTTGTCATCATCAATATGGCCGATTGGGGCAGCCGCCGCAGCGCATGGGAAGTAATGGATGACGTGCGAGCGCTGCTAAGGCCACTGCCTGGCGTTCAAGCATTCCCCGTTATGCGTCAGGGCTTTGGCCAACGCACACAAAAGCCTGTTCAGTTTGTGATTGGCGGCGGTAATTACGCAGAACTCGCTCGCTGGCGCACCCTGCTGATGGACTATGTGCGGGAGGATAACCCACGCATTACGGCGCTTGAAAGCAACTATAACGAGACCCAGCCACAGCTCAGTGTCGAGATTAACTATGAGCGAGCAGCAGCATTGGGCGTAACGATTACCGAAATAGGCCGTACACTTGAAGTGCTGTTAGGCGGTCGCAACGTTACCCGCTACGTGGATAACGGCGAAGAGTACGACGTGATTATCGAAGGTGATCGCGATCGGCAGAACAGCCCCCGCGCCCTGGATAATATACAGGTACGCTCGGCACGCTCTGGTGAACTAATCCCTCTCGCAAGCCTTGTGACGCTTACCGACGTTGCTGGCGCCAGCATGTTAAACCGCTTTGACCGTATTCGAGCCATTACCATCGAGGCCAACCTGGCTGACGGCTACCCGCTTGGGGAGGCGCTTACATATCTACAAGCTACCGCCGACACGCTGTTGCCCGAAGAAGCACAAACCAACGTGGCAGGCCCTTCACGTGATTTTCAGCAGGCAAGTGGCGCGACCACCTTTCTGCTGGTGTTAGGTGCCATCGTGGTATTTCTAGTGCTGGCCGCTCAGTTTGAAAGCCTTATCCACCCCCTTGTTATTATGCTGACGGTACCGCTTGCGATGAGCGGCGCTCTACTGGCCCTTTTGCTAAGCGGGCAGTCGCTTAACATTTATAGTCAGGTTGGCCTGGTACTATTGATTGGTCTGGCTGCCAAAAACGGTATTTTGATCGTCGAGTTTGCCAACCAGCTACGTGATGAGGGTAAAGCCTTTCGTACAGCGCTCATTGAAGCCTCCGTCACCCGGCTACGGCCTATTTTGATGACCGCAATCACCACCATGGCAGGTGCCATACCACTGATTATTTCAAGCGGGCCAGGCGCTGAATCCCGCCTGGTGATTGGCACGGTGATAATGGCAGGCGTTGGTGCGGCGACACTGTTCACGCTGTTTGTAGTGCCGGTTGCATACGACCTTTTGGCACGTCATACCGGCTCCCCCGGTGCGGTTAAACGGCGTCTGGAAGAGGAAATTTCCGACTCCGCCGGTTAGCGACGTGTTGCGGCTTTTCTTTCCAGAGGTAAAGAAAGGCTATCGGTCAAAAAAAGGGCGCCTCTTCAAAAGAGGCGCCCTTTTCAGGCATCAACGCAAGTGATTATTCACACTCACCTACACGCTGACCTTCAATAGCGGTATTCATGGTCAGCTCGCCCATTGGCGACTGAGTGAGAATATCAACGCTGCCGCTGATTTGCTCGCCCATAAAGCTCATATCGCCATCAATATTGGCTTCACCACCCTCTGCGCGACATACCATGCTGTAAGAGAGACCGTCAGCACTCATTTCCTGATTGAGAAGCTCGCAGCCATCTTCTTCTTCGATAAACCCAAACTCGGCGCCTTCAAGGTCATCCTGAGTAATACATTGACGCTCGGTTTCCGTTTGATCCGGAATATCCATGTCGCCACTGATGCTGGTCACGCTGACGAACTCCCACTCGCCTGGGGTAACATTCGGTGTTTCCGCCAAGGCGACCATCGGGAAGGCCAAAGTGGCCGCTACTACCATGTTTCGTAACATCATCGTTTCTCTCTTTAGCACGTTGAAAAACAGTCCGTGGAAAACCGCGTATATCCTACCTGATTCATCACCGCCATGCCCGGCTTCGCGCAGACTGCTACACTGCCGCCAAGCTCCAAACTTTTAAAGGTAGCTGCTTATGCACGATGATGCCCTGGTAAACCACGATTTTAACTGCCCCTATTGCGATGCGCCTCTGACGTTTGTCATCGATACATCTCAAGGCAGCCACGCCATGTGGGAAGATTGCCATCAATGCTGTGCGCCTATTCAGCTAGAAATCATCATCTCGCCCATGACCGGCGAACTTGAAGCCGTGTTAACCGGCCGAGACGATGACGTTTTCTAGCCAAGCGCCTCCTTGTTGCTAATTTATTTGCCGCTTGGCTTCGCTACGACGCATCAGGTACCACGCCAAAAACGTCACCAGCGATACCGTCAAAATAATCAGCGTCGCCAGCGCGTTAATTTTAGGCGATACGCCCATGCGTACGGATGAAAACACCACCATGGGCAGCGTATTGGCGCCAGGACCAGACACAAAGCTTGCGATGACCAGGTCATCCAACGACAGCGTGAAGGCAAGCAGCCAGCCCGCCGCCAGCGCAGGGGCAATAATGGGTAGCGTGATAAAAAAGAATGTTTTAAGCGGTGGTGAACCTAAATCCATTGCCGCCTCTTCTATCGAGCTATCCAACTCGCGCAGCCGTGCCGCCACTACAATGGCAACGTAAGCGCTGCAAAAGGTGGTATGCGCAATCCAGATAGTGCCTACACCGCGGTCGGCGGGCCAGCCTGTCAGCTGTGCCATTTGAACAAATAGCAGTAGCAGCGACAGCCCGGTAATGACCTCGGGCATGACAAGGGGTGCCGTTACCATGCTGGAAAGTGCCGTTTTTCCACGGAAGCGTCCAAATCGCGTCATTACAAACGCCGCGACCGTTCCCAAACATACCGCCATGCTCGCGGCAAAAAACGCGATTTTTAGACTCGTCCATACTGCCGAAAGAATTTGTTGGTCCTGGAACAGCGCCCCGTACCACTGGGTTGAAAAGCCCGCCCACACGGTAACGAGCCTGGAAGAGTTGAAGGAGTACACCACCAACACCGCCATCGGCAGATAGAGGAACACCAGGCCGAGTATCAGCATCACGGTTGAAAAATGCGGCCGCCGTCGTACTACGCTCATTCTTCAAGCCCCCGAGACTGGTAACGGTGAAACCAAACAATCGGTATTAACAGCAGCAGTAACATCACCATTGCCAGCGCCGACGCAACGGGCCAATCGCGATTAAGGAAAAACTCCTCCCAAAGTACCTTACCAATCATCAGCGTATCCGGGCCGCCCAATAGCTCGGGAATAACAAACTCGCCCACGGCCGGGATAAATACCAACATTGACCCCGCAATAATTCCCCCCATCGAAAGGGGCAGC
Organism: Halomonas sp. AOP30-A1-24; assembly: GCF_052378165.1. NCBI lineage: Bacteria > Pseudomonadati > Pseudomonadota > Gammaproteobacteria > Oceanospirillales > Halomonadaceae > Halomonas > Halomonas sp. AOP30-A1-24. The sequence continues at coordinate 3,414 of NZ_JBQSXL010000015.1, read as the reverse complement.
GTTACCTTGATAAAAGTATTGAGTTTACGTGACCCAAGGTCCGAAGCGGCCTCCAGTAGTGAATTATCCAGCCGGGTTAGATGGGCATAAAGCGGCAACACCATAAAGGGAAGATAGGCATAGACAATACCTATCACCACGGCAAACTGCGTATTCATCATTCGTAAAGGCGTATCGATCAGATCCAACCCTATCAGTAGATTATTGATAAGACCGCTGTTACTTAAAATTCCCATCCAGGCATACACGCGAATCAAAAACGAGGTCCAGGAGGGCAACATCACCAGCAACAACAATAGAAGCTGCCAGCGTGCCGGGGCACGGGCCATGGCGTACGCCATCGGGTAGCCGATCAACAAACAGGCCACGGTTGAGATAAACGCCGTTTTTACAGACCCCCAATAGGCGGCTGCATACAGCGAATCGGAGAGCAAAAACAGATAGTTGCCCACATTTAAAAAAATATGCAGGGTCTGGTTGGTATACTCAAGCAGCGGCCCATAAGGAGGGATCGCCACAACCCCTTCCGACAAACTGATCTTCAGTACCAGGGCAAAGGGCAGCAAAAAAAACAGCAGTAGCCATACAAGCGGCAAGGCAATCACCGCCCGACGCCCTAACTGTAAGCGTTTGAACAGGGCGGTGAGTTGAGATGGCATCATCGCAAGCAATCTCCCAAGTAGCCAGAAAGGGCCATTAGCGGTTCAACACGATGGCACTGTGGTCTTCCCAGTAGACATACACACTGTCTTCCCAGGTTGGCCGGTCACCTCGCCGTTCGGTATTCGCCATGCTGACTTTAATCAACTGACCCGAGGCGGTGCGTACGTAGTAAAGCGAAAAACCACCCAGGTAGGCGATATCGTGGACTTTACCCTCTGCCCAGTTGTAGTCAGACGAGGGTTTCTCGCGCGTTAGCCAGATTTTTTCCGGGCGCAGCGCTGCCCATACCCGCCGATCAACCGCTTGAGTTGTAATGCCGTGGTCGATATAAATGGGGCGTTCAAGCTCAGGCGATACGATTTGGCAGTGGTCAGCGGCATCTTCCACAATCTCGCCTTCAAACAGGTTCACCGTACCGACAAATTCCGCCACCATACGGCTGGCTGGGCTTTCATACACATCGACCGGCGAGCCGACCTGCTCAATCCAGCCATCGGCCATAATGGCGACACGATCCGCCATGGTCATGGCCTCTTCCTGATCGTGGGTCACCATAATGCAGGTCACGCCTACCTGCTCAATAATCTCGACCACTTCCAACTGCATTTCAGTACGCAACTTTTTATCCAGCGCGCCCATGGGCTCATCAAGCAGCAACAGTTTTGGCCGTTTGGCGAGGGAGCGCGCCAGCGCCACCCGTTGACGCTGGCCACCGGAAAGCTGATGCGGCTTACGCTTGGCAAAGCGCTCCATATGCACCAGTTTCAGCATTTGCGCCACGCGCGCATCTACTTCAGCCTTGGCAAGCCTGTCCTGTTTTAGCCCAAAGGCAATATTTTGCGCCACCGTCATGTGCGGAAATAGCGCATAGGATTGAAACATCATGTTAATCGGACGCTTGTAGGGCGGGACCGCGGTAATGTCTTGACCGCCCAGCAAAATATGCCCGTCCGTGGGAGTTTCAAACCCGGCAAGCATACGCAACAGCGTCGACTTCCCCGAACCCGAGCCGCCTAAAAGCGCAAAAATCTCACCACGCTTCACCTGTAAATTTACATTATCTACCGCCAAGGCCTCGTCAAAGCGCTTACATAAGCCTTTAACTTCTAGCACGATGTCTTCTGCAAACCGCGGTGCCTTGCCTTGTGGGCGCTGTACCGCCAAGGCAGACGCTGCCGTTTCGTTCACTGAAGGTTCGTTTGCCGAGGGTTCGCTCGCCGAATTTCCGTCCGACAGGGGCGTAGTGACCATTCGCCACTCCCATCAAAAGGCCCGGAAAACCGGGCATTAAAAGATGAACAGCGAGACAGGCAAAAGGCCTGGCTCGCTGCCGGATGAGGTTAGCTTAACGGCCAGACTTTACACGGTTCCACACACGCGTACGGATACGTTGTACCGGCTGTGGCATGTCAAGCGCCACATACAGGTTTTGCATAACCTCGGCTTCGGGATAGATCGCCGGGTCATTCAGAATTTCTTCCGGAAGGTAAGCATCGGCCGCCGCATTGGGGTTGGCGTAGCTGACGTAATCGGTAATTTCTGCGGCAATTTCCGGGTCCAGGATAAAGTTAATAAAGGCATGGGCGTTTTCAGCATTGGGCGCGTCCGCCGGGACCGCCATAACATCAAACCACAAGGCGGCGCCTTCTTTAGGAATGCTATAGCCAATGTCAAAATCACGCCCTGCTTCCTCGGCACGCTCAGCAGCCTGGAATACATCGCCTGAATATCCGCCTGCCACACAAATATCGCCATTGGCCAAGTCAGATACGTAGCGTGAAGAGTGGAAATAGGTAATATCATCGCGCACGGCGCTAATCACTTCACCGGCGGCTTCAAAGTCTTCCGCGTTTTCGCTTAGCGGGCTCAGGCCCAGGTAAGCCATGGCCGCGGGCAGCATTTCCTCACCCGTATCCAGCATTGAAATACCGCAACCCGCCTTTTTTAACGCGGAGGTAATTTCAGGGTCAAATAGCATTGCCCAACTATCGACCGGCGCATCATCGCCCAGGATTTCTTTCACGCGCTCAACATTGTAGCCAATACCGTTAGTGCCCCACATGTAAGGCACTGAGTAGTCGCCATCAGGGTCAATCGCGTCTAAATTTTCCATCAACTCGGTATTGAGATTTTCCAGGTTAGGTAACTGCTCTTTATCAAGCGCTTGATAAACGCCCGCTTGGCGTTGACGCGTAAAGAAGTGCGTAGAAGGCACCACTACGTCATACCCCGAACGGCCTGCCAGCAAGGCAGCGTCAAGCGTCTCATTACTATCATAAACATCGTAGGTAACATCAATGCCGGTACGCTCGGTGAATTTTTCAAGCGTTTCCGGTGCTATATAATCTGACCAGTTATATACCCGTACCTCATCGGCATGGGCGACTGTCGCCGCTGCGGCTAAAGAAACGGCCGCAACGGCCCCGGAAAGTTTGTGAATGTTCCCCATTTCGTGCTCCTCATTATCCAAAAACAGTTATTCAGCAACGGTTATTCAAAAACAGCTCTTCAAAACAGTACCATCTAGATTAACGCCAGCCATCAGCCACTCGCCGTTAGCGTGGGCTTTTCTACTGAACGCGAATTTTGCGGCGCAGCGGTCTCTATCGCAAGTCAATGTGAAAGATTCTTGTATTATAGTGGGCCTGCCCCCACTTCAAGGTCTGCGGAGCGTAGATAGGCTGCTGCATAATAGTAAAAGACTATACGCTAAATGGTGTTTTTCAATTTTAGCTATCAGGAAAATACCCC
>NZ_JBQSXL010000014.1:0-106612 GCF_052378165.1 Halomonas sp. AOP30-A1-24 | reverse complement strand
GGCCTTGGGACAAACTTTATGCCTTATGGCAGCCTTTGCCAATTATCTGTCATTCAGGAAAAAGAAATTCATTTGCTAAAAGAGTGAACTGTTATCCGTGCCTTCCGTTCTGTTTTCCCTCAGCGGAAGGGTTTACTGAAAATAAACGGCAAAGCGGCCTAACATGCTGACTTATCGACAGACAGCAGTGCTGTCGATGTGACAAGCGATTTGAAAAAACCCCATAACAGCATGACCAGAGACAGCTCCAATAAAGTTGTCATTACATTGACCCAAATAGAAAAGGATTGAGATATGGGACGAATTGAAAATGGGCTTACTACTGCCGATCTAAATAGCATTGGTTCAGTTGAAAAGATGGGTGCCACTATCGTAGAAGGCGATGTACAGGCATTTATTAAAATGACGTTAAATGCGCCCGAGGATGCTGTCAGTGCTGGCTATTTCGGCACCACTGCTGGCAAATTCAGGATGACATACCCTTTTACGGAGCAGGCCTGCGTGGTGTCGGGGGAAGTCATCCTGACCAATGAAACTACTAACGAGCGCGTCCACTACAAGGCAGGTGATAGCTGGCTGTACGAGAAGGGCACGACTGTACTCTGGGAGGTGGTTACCAGTGATTTCGTTAAGCACTACCTAGCGGTGGTGTAAGCAGAACCAATTCTCCGCGAAGGACCTGTCAATAATGAAGTACAACATCCGCACCAGATGTTTTTGGCGCGGATGTTATGCAGGAAGTGTATGTCATGGACGGCTGGCTAGCGGGTTCCTTTCTTGTAACCTTCCAGTTGATGAGCCACCTTGGCCATTGTACATATGGCCGTTCGGAGATGTTCCTTGCCGAAAATACGGTGATGCTTTATCGCACTCAAGACATCCCAGTGACGTGATCCTGTGGTCATTCCGTCCGCCACGACTCTGCTGAGAATATGGCTGGGGGTTACACCAAATCCTGAGTATCCCTGAATGTAAAACACGTTTTTATGATCGAGCAGAGTGCCAATTTGCGGGAAAAGATTGGCGGAGCATTCCATGGGTCCCCCCCAACCAAGATCGATTTTGACGTCCCTGAGATAGGGAAATATTCGCAACATCGCGTTGCGATTATAGGCCTTCAAATCCGAGGGGATATGTTCAATAAAATGTGTGGCAGTACCGAAAAGAAGGCGGTTTTCCTTGGTCACGCGATAATAATCGATAACGGGACGAATATCACTGAAGGCTCCTCTTATGGGGCTGATTTTCTCGATCAGCTCATTGGAAAGAGGTTCGGTGACCATCTGAAAGGAGTAGGTGTTTATGATCGTTTTTCCAGGCTGGGCTGAAGTCGGTTCAAAAAAGCGCCGCAGGAAAAAAGTATCTTGTTGGCAGTTATCGACCCCTTGGCTGTCCTGATTTTTATGCGTGAACCGTAGGTAATTTCAAGGGCCGGCGTTCTTTCATAAATCCTACCTCCCAGGTCCGTAAACGCCTTTGCCTCCCCCAACAGGAGGTTTAGGGAATGAACTTGACCGTTGCCCATGTGCATGACGGCGCTGCTATAGGCATCAGAGCCTATGATGTTTTTGACCTCACTGCCCTCCAGGTAGGCAACATCATGGTCAGGATCAAGTGATTTAAACTCTTTTTCCAAGTTCTGAAGCGTTTTGGCTTGGCGCTTGTTGAACCCCATATAGCCATAGCCGCGCCTAAAATCGGCATCGATACTATACTGCTCAATACGCTGGCGTAAGATTTGTGCGCCAGCATCGCTGATGTCGAAAATGGCTTTCAATCCATCTTCACCAACCTGCTTTCTTATCTTTTCAAGGTCATGACCGATACCCGCCATGACATGCCCTCCGTTTCTTCCTGAACCACCAAATCCCAAATAGTTACTTTCAAGCAGGACCACATCCGTAACACCACGCTCCGCCAGTTCGAGAGCAGTATTGACCCCCGTAAATCCCCCACCAATGATCGCAATATCGGTATCGATATCCTCGTTCAGGTCTGGATATTTACTGTCGTACTTTCTTGTCATCGTGTAGTAAGTGGTTGGGGATTCCACGGATAGCATGCTGGCGTCTCCTGTCTCGCTCATAATCTTATTATTAGCGACTAGGTGCGTTTAACCCTTTACGGGATAGCTGTAGTAGTTAAGCTTTAGGTCACTCGACCTATAACATGTTAACAATCCTAAAGACCCTCGAGGCTAGTGGTAAATGATACCTTGGTATATTTATTAAATTATTAACAAATTTGGTGTAGATATGACGGAAGGACGCAAGTTAAGGGCAGGGAAAAGGACGTCTGGTGAGCGTTCTCGCGAAATCCTTGAAGCAGCCAAAAAAATTCTTGTAGAAGAAGGTTATGCCGAGCTGACGTTACGGCGTATAGCCAGAAGCCTGGGGATCAGTTTAAGTACGGTGCAATATTATTATGGCAGTCGAGAGGCGTTGATCGAAGCCGTCATTGCTAAACGCATAGCCCTCTATAAGGCCAAACGAACCCATATAAAAAAGGAAGTGAAAAGCAAAGAGGCAGGGCAGATACGAGATTTTTTTCGATTTCTACTGGCCGACAGCCTGAGCGAGGAGACCTGCTGCTTTTTTACCCAGGTATGGGCGCTGGGTTTTCAGAATACAGCTTACAAGAAGCAGCTTTGCCATATGTACGCCGAGCATCGCGAAGAGCTGACAATACTGGTCGCGGAGCTGCGTCCCGACCTGAACGCTCAGGCCTGCTTGCAATGTGCAACCGTGGTTTCTTCTATGATTGAAGGCTCACTGTTGCACTTGGGAGTGGGTATGACGGCCGATGACAGTTTGGCAGGAGTGCGAGAAAAGATGCTGGACAGTATTATGCTACTGATCAAGAACTGGTAACGGACCGATCAGATGCTATCAGCGCGGATCATCGTTGTCCTGATCTGGTGACAACCGCTGCACTTCATCCAGCAGGCTCATCAAGGTGCGGTATTTCTCCGGGCCAAGCCGCTTCTGGATTTTCTGGTATTGGCGCATCATTTCCCCTTTCATGCTGTCGAACAGCTCATTCCCCTGGGGGGTCAGAGTGACGCAAAGACGTCGCTGGTCGTTTTCGGGCTTCCAGCGACTGACCAGCCCATTCTGCTCAAGACGCACCAGCACCCCGGTCAGGCTCGGGCGTAGAATGCAGGCAAGCTCGGCCAACTGGTAGCTCTCCAGTGTCTGCTCTTCGGCTTGCCACAGGATGCGAATAACGCGCCACTGCTGCTCGGTAATGTTGTTGTGGTTAAGGTGTGGCCGGAAAAAATCCATGGCGGATTCACGGGCTTGAAGCAGTGCCAGAGTCATTGAAGGAGTCGGACGCGACATGTGCTGCCTTTTTCTAAAAAATTCCGAGACGATAGCGGCTCTTGTCATAGAATCGCCGAAGATAGGTGTAAAGCGGAGTCTTATCAAGGAGCGGACAATACCACACTCACTCGCTTGCTACATGACCTGACGCATGGCATCTGGATAGCAAAAATGGCGCTTTTTCAGCGACCACTAAGCATCTGGCACTTCTAGTTGAAAGCCAAGGGCGCATTCCGTGACCAGAAGTGATGCAACGAACCAGAAATGACCGGCCCTCATGCGCGAGCCGGGGCCGACCATTCAGATCATATCAACTATAATGTAATGACTGTCTACTTGATTCCCATGCACAGGTACTTGATTTCGAGATAATCCTCGATGCCGTAGTGGGAGCCTTCACGACCAACGCCCGAGGCCTTGATGCCACCAAACGGAGCAACTTCTGTCGAGATGAGGCCCTCGTTGATGCCGACCATGCCGTACTCCAGTGCCTCGCCCATGCGCCAGCTGCGTCCCAGGTTCTGCGTGTAGACGTAGGCGGCTAAGCCGAAAGGCGTGTCGTTGGCCATGGCGATGGCCTCCTGCTCGGTGCTGAAACGAAACAGCGGTGCGAGCGGGCCGAAAGTCTCCTCACCGGCTACGTCCATCGCCTTCGTCACCTCACCCAGGACCGTCGGCTCGAAGAAGTTGCCGCCCAGCGCGTGAGACTCGCCGCCGCAGAGCACCTTCGCGCCGTGGCCGACGGCGTTGTCGATGTGGGCGCGTATCTTATCGACAGCTTTTTGATTGATCAACGGCCCCTGTTGGGCGCCTTCTTCTTCGGCAGCGGCGACCTTGAGCGCCTTGACGGCGGCGACCAGTTTTTCGCTGAAGGCATCGTAGACCGCATCGTGAACCAGAAACCGGTTGGTGCAAACGCAGGTCTGGCCACTGTTACGGAATTTCGAGGCAATCGCGCCTTCGACCGCCGCGTCCAGGTCGGCGTCATCAAACACGATAAAGGGCGCATTGCCACCCAGCTCCATGCTCACCTTCTTGATCGTGCCAGCGCACTCTTCCATCAGTTGACGGCCGATCTCGGTGGAGCCGGTAAAGGAGAGCTTGCGGATGGTTTCGCTGTGGGTGAGCTCGGTACCAATCTCGCCGGCGCGTCCGGCCACCACGTTGAACACCCCGGCAGGTACGCCTGCGCGCTCGGCAAGCTCGGCCAGCGCCAGCGCGGAAAGCGGAGTCTCGGAGGCAGGCTTCAGAACCATCGTGCAGCCAGCGGCCAGTGCAGGGCCAGCCTTGCGGGTAATCATGGCGATGGGGAAGTTCCACGGCGTGATCGCCGCGACCACGCCCACTGGCTGCTTGATCACCACCAGCCGACGGTCGGGCTTGTCGTTGGGGATCACATCGCCGTAGACGCGCTTACCTTCCTCGGCGAACCACTCGATGAAGCTGGCGCCATAGTAGGCCTCACCGCGGCTCTCGGCCAGCGGCTTGCCCTGCTCCGCGCTTAGAATGCGGGCCAGGTCTTCCTTGTGCTCCTGCATCAGCGCGAACCAGCGCTTGAGAATGAGCGAGCGGGCCTTGGCGGTCATGTCACGCCATGCCGGAAGCGCCTTTTGGGCAGCGTCAATGGCACGCTGGGTTTCGGCCGTGCCCACACGGGCTACGGTGGCAACGGTATCGCCGTTGGCCGGATTGGTCACATCAAAAGTGTCGCCGTTGTCAGCATCGAGCCATTGGCCGTTAATGTAAGCCTGTTGGCGTAGCAGACGAGTGTCGTTGAGATTCATGAGTCATTCCGAAATTGAGGGCCTGACATGCACAGGCCCAGGTGAAAACAAAAACGGGGAGCCGTCGCGTAATCAGTACACCGATGAGGCGGGCGTGGTCGGAACATCACCGTCCTTGAACTCGCCAGCCAGTGTTTTCAGCGAGCCCATCAACAGGCTGGTATCCACACCCACGGCCACGAAGGTGGCACCCAGTTCGAGGTAGCGCTTGGCCAACGTCTTGTTGGCCGAGAGAATGCCCGCGGCCTTGCCAGCCTGCTGAATGCGGCCAATACCGTCTTCGATGGCACGCTGCACGTTGTCGTGCCCCGGATCACCGCGGTGACCGAGCGAAGCGCTTAGATCAGCCGGCCCGATGAAAACGCCGTCGACGCCCTCGACAGCGGCAATTTCATCCAGATTTTCCAGCCCCTCTTTGGTTTCGATCTGTACCAGCAGGCAGACCTCTTCATCGGCGTGATCGAGATAGCCCGGAATCGAGTTCCAGCGCGAGGCGCGCGCCAGCGCACTGCCCACCCCGCGGATGCCGACCGGCGGATAGCGAGTGGCGCGCACCAGTTCGCGGGCCTGCTCGGCGGTATCGACCATCGGCACCAGCAGCGTCTGAACACCAAGATCCAAGTATTGCTTGATCGTCGCCGCGTCACCCACCGGCGGGCGCGCTACCGGCTGGACCGGATAAGGCGCCACCGCCTGAAGCTGCTCTAGAATGGTGCGCAGATCGTTTGGGGCGTGTTCGCCGTCAATCAAAAGCCAGTCGAAACCGGCGTTGGCGGCAAGCTCGGCACAGTAGCCGTTGGCAAGCCCCAGCCAGAGACCGATCTGGGCTTGCTGGTTGCCAATGGCCTGCTTGAAGGTATTGCTGGGCATGTCCATAAGGCACTCCTTGAAAGTTGGCGTATCGCTTTACATCGGGAAAACGGCGTTGATTTGACCAGTACCGGAGCTGCCGAACGGTGCGGTCAAAATTTCGGCCGGACGGTCATAGCCCTCGCCGAGCACGCCCATCAGCATCGCGGTATCATGCATGCCGCCCTCGCCGTAGCAGTGCTGGGCGTACTCCGGCAGCATCTTGCGAAACTCGTCAAACTTACCTTCGCGCCATAGCTCGACCACACGAATGTCCATCTGGCGGTCGAATTCTCGGGTCCAGCGGTGCAGGTTCTCGAGCGCATTGACGTTGTCGCTGAAGCGGTGGGAAAGCGACCCCGAGGCCAGCACCATCACCTTGTGATCGCTTGCCTCGATCGCCTGGCGCACGGCGGCGCCGAAGCGAATGCTGTCATTAAGGTCGTGCCAAGCATCCCAGGCGGCGATGGAGATCACCTTGAAGGGCTGCTCTTCCGGCACATCCATGTGCATGTAGCGCATGGGCACCAAGGTGCCGTATTCGAGCTTGAGGCTCTCGATATTGTGCGCCATGGTGCGAATATCGGAGTCGTTGGCGTACTCGGCGATCGCCCGGCCCAGGTCGGGGCAGCCGTCGTACTTGTAGGCCATGTTCTGAATGAAGTGCGGCAGCTCGTTGCTGGTATAGATACCTTCAAAATGATCGCCGCAGTTGATGTGATAGCCGCTGTTGACCAACCAGTGCGTGTCAAAGACCACGGCGACGTCGGCGCCGAGTTCACGGGCGCGACGAGCGATCTCCTTGTGACCGGCGATCGCTTCGGCGCGACAGCCATGATGCGGTCCGGGCTGCTCGGAGAGGTACATCGAGGGGACGTGCGTGATCTTGGCAGCAAGTACGATTTCACCCATGAGAAAATTCCTTGAAACGGACGGGCTGGTCAAGGCGACCTGCACGGCAGGCAGGCAACGTTATGGAGCGAAGCACCCGTCGATGGTTAATATAGAGGCCTGTCGGACGGTAACACCGCGCAAGCTCAGGAGAACAATCATGGCGCTGGATCTCATTCCCAATATCACGATTGGTCAGGAGTACGACCAGCGCTATGCCGATGCGACGGTGCATTACGATGCGCTGGGTCGCATGGCGGATTTCTACGGGCGCAACATGCCGGTCCATCATCATGACCGGTTCTTTCAGGTGCACTACGTCAAAAGTGGCATGGTGCGGGTCTATCTGGACGAGCGGCAATTTCACCAGCAGGGGCCGATGTTTTTTCTGACGCCGCCGACCGTGCCCCACTCCTTTACCACCGAAGACAGCAGCGACGGCCATGTGCTGACGGTGCGCCAGCAGCTGGTGTGGTCGCTGCTCGAAGAGATTCCCGAGCTGGGCGACGCCTCGACCGTGACACCGGTGTGCGTGGCGACCGGCCGGGTCAGTGACGAGACGAGACCGGAAGTGAATCGCGTCGAACGGCTGTTTGACGAGCTGCGCCTCGAGTTCGAGGCCGACCGGCCGGGCCGGGAGGCGGCGCTGATCACCCTGACGCGGCTGATCTTCATCGGTCTGTTCCGCCTGTCGGCCAACTCGCTCAAAGCCCAGAGCGTGCGTCACGACGAGCTGTCGCTGTTTCACCGCTTCAATCTGGAGATCGAGGCCCGCTATCGAGCGCACTGGACGCTGGCGAACTATGCCCGCGTTCTCAACGTTACCGAGGCGCGCCTCAACAACGTCTGTCGACGCATCGCCGGGGTGCCCAGCAAGCAGGTGATTCACGACCGCGTGATGCAGGAGGCGCGGCGCCTGCTGATCTTCACCCGCATGAGCGTCAACGAGATCGCCTACCAGCTCGGGTTCAAGGACCCCGCCTACTTCTGTCGATTCTTTGCGCGTCATTCGGGTACCACCCCCTCGGGTTACCGTTGCGATCCGCCCGTTCGTGAATAGCGGGTGTCGTCTAGTCGAATGTCAATGACACGAACCCGAACGGGCCATAGTCGGCTTCGATCCGGCTGCCGGACGGGCATTCGACCGGGCCGATGAACGAGCCCGACAGGATGACCTGGCCGGCCTCGATGCGCTGACCGTAAGTCGCCATGCGCCGTGCCAGCCAGACGAGCCCGGTGACCGGATCGTCCAGCACGCCGGCGCCGAGGCCGGTGGCCACCACGTCGTTGTTATGCTTAACAATCGAGCCGACCCAGCGTAAATCCAGCGCCCGCGGGTCGTGGCGCTCACTGCCCAGCACGATGCCAGCGTTGGCGGCATTATCGGAGACGGTGTCAAAGATCACCCGCGCTTGACCGGTCTCTGCGTCCTTTCTGACGATGCGGGTATCGAGAATTTCGATGGCCGGTGTCACGTAGTCGGTGGCGGCCAGCACGTCCTCGCGGGTGACCTCCCCTTCCAGCGGTGCCTTCATGACAAAGGCAATCTCGGCCTCGATGCGCGGTTGGATGAAGTGGCCCTTCGGAATCACGGCGCCGCTGTCGAAGCGCATGTAGTCATAGAGCACACCGCTGTCGGGCGTGTCGATACCGAGCGCATCCTGCATCACCTTGGACGTCAGGCCGATTTTCCAGCCGATGATGTCGTGCTCACCCTTCTTTCGCTCCATCTGGGCAGTCTGGATCGCGTAGGCATCATCCAGTGTCATGTCCGGATAGGCTTTTGACAGCAGCCCGATCTGCTCGCGGCTCTTCTCCGCCTCAAGCAGTGCCTCTGCCGCTTCGTTGATTTGCGTCTCAGTGAGCGCCATGACGTTCATCCTCTACGCCGTTGACCAGTTTACCGATACCCTCGGCTTCCACCTCGACGACGTCGCCGGGCTTGAGCCAGACCGGCGGCTCGAAACGGGCACCGGCGCCGGTGGGCGTACCGCAGACGATGACATCACCCGGCACCAGGGTGGTGAAGGTCGAGACGTAGTTCACGATATAGCGGAAATCGAACATCATGCGCGAGGTGCGATCATTCTGGCGAACTTCGCCGTTGACCCGGGTGGTCAGTTCGATGTCATCGAGCTGCTCCGCGCGCTTGAACGGCACAAGCCAGGGGCCGATGGCACCGGTAGCATCGAAGTTCTTGCCCTGGGTGACGTTGAACTTGGCGTGGCGCACCCAGTCGCGAATGGTGCCTTCGTTGCACAGCGTCAGGGCGGCGATGTGCTCATAGGCCTTTTCGCGGGAAATACGGCGACCGCCCTTGCCGATCACGATGGTGACTTCGCCTTCGTAGTCGAGCTGTTCGCTCTCCGGCGGGCGCACGAGATTTTCGTTGTGGCCAACAAAGCTGCGCGGGAAGCGGATGAACAGCGACGGCTTGCTCGGCGCGGCCTGGCCGTCCTTGTACTCCTCGTTGCGCGAGGGGAAGTTGACGCCGACGCAGATCAGCTTTTCCGGATTAATGATCGGAATGAGGTAGCTGACGTCTTCTTCGCGGTAGCTCGGGCTGCGGCCGTCGGCAGCATGCAGCAGCTCGTCGATGGCGCCGGCCTCGACCACTTCCTTGAGCCCCTTAAAGCGGGCACCGAACTCCGGCGTCAGGTCGACGATGCCGCTGTCGGTAACGACACCGTAGCGGTCGGCGCCATTGGCACGGAAGGAAGCGAGGCGAGGCGGAAGGGCGTTACTCATGAACAGTCTCCTGACGGCCCGAGTGGTCCCGGGCCCTTTTGAGTCAATGGTGCGACGCAAGGCCCCGGCTCAGGGCGCGACGATCGGCGTTGCGTTGAGTTGGGAATCCACCGGCTCGAGATTCTCGAATTCGGAACCGTGTTCGAACCAGGAGCGCGGTGCCGGGGCACCCCACAGCGTCTGGCGCTGCGGATCCTTCAGATCCCATTTGATGGCTTCCAGGTCTGGGTCGACGGTCTGATAGTCCGAGCAGTAGATCTCGATGCGGTGGCCGTCCGGGTCGAGGATGTACAGGAAGAAGGCATTGGAAATGCCGTGACGGCCCGGACCGCGCTCGATGTTGGCAACGTAACCGGTGGTGGCCATCAGATCGCACAGATCGATGATGTTCAGCGGTGTGGGCACCCAGAACGCGGTGTGGTGCAGGCGCGGGCCACGGCCGTTGGTGAAGGCCATGTCATGCACACCGCCCTTGCGATGCGTCCAGGCCGCCCACAGCTTGCCGGTTTCTTCGTCTTCGGTGTACTCGGTAACGCGAAAACCGATGCGGTTGTAGAACTCGACCGCTTCGTCGACGTTGGGCGAGAACAGGTTGAAGTGGTCGATGCGCAGCGGCTTGACGCCTTTGTAGAGCGCGTACTGCTGATGGATCGGCGCAAGCCGGTCCATCTTGAAATAGATTTCGATCGGTACGCCGAAGCAGTCAGTGGTGCTCAGTGTGCGACCCTGATAGGGACGCTCGACCCACTCGACCGGGTGACCCTGCTCCTGGAACCAGGCGTGCGCCTTGTCGAGCTCCTGCTCATCGAAGACCTTGAACGACAGCGATTTCACGGTCGCGCTGTCGCCTTTTTCCAGCACGATGCAGTGGTGGCCGCGCTCTTCCATCGCACGCAGATAGATACGCTTGTCGTCTTCATCGGTGACCTGAAGGCCGAGCGTATCGACGTAAAAGTGACGACTCTTCTCCAGATCACGAACGCCGAACACGACATGACTCAGACGAATGATGTTGAACGGAGGGTAGAGATTGGGCATTGGAATAGGCATGACAAGACTCCTTTTTTCGACAAACGGGTGTTCGGCAAACAGGGCGGCACGCGCCGCCCTGTGATAACGGCATCACCCGAGTTTCGGCACCTTGTGGGCCTTGCGCGGGAAGGAAACGTTGACGGTTTCCATGTAGAAGTCGAAAGACCAGTGGCCGCCATCGCGGCCGATGCCGGATGCCTTCACGCCACCGAAGGGCGACTCCAGGTGGCGCACGTTTTCGGAGTTGACCCAGATCATGCCCGCTTCCAGCTCGTCGGTCAGGCGCATGGCACGGTCAAGATCGCTGGTCCAGAGGTAAGCGGCCAGGCCGTACTGGGTATCGTTGGCTAGGCGCAGCGCTTCCTCGTCATCCTTGAACGGAATAGCGGTCAGCACCGGTCCAAAGATCTCTTCCTGAGCGATCGCCATGTCGTTGGTGGCGTTGGTGAACAGTGTCGGGCGTACGAAGCAGCCTTCTTCACCGACCTTTTCGCCGCCGGCGGCGATAGTGGCCCCCTCTTCACGCGCCTTGTCGAAGTACGACAGCACTTTCTGTTCGTGCTCCGGGTGGATTAGCGGGCCGACCACAGTGTCCGGGTCGAGCGGATGACCGACCTTCACGCCGTTGGCAACTTCCGCCACGCGGCGGGTGAATTCCTCATAGATATTCTCGTGCACCAGAAGGCGTGAGGAGGAGGTGCAGCGCTCGCCGTTGAGCGAATAGATCATGAACGTCGCGGCGTTGACGGCACTCTCGAGGTCGGCGTCCTCGAAGACGATGACCGGGTTCTTGCCGCCCAGCTCGAAGTGAAAGCGCTTCAGCGTCGGCGCGGCCTGGGCCATGATCAGCTGGCCGGTGCGGCTTTCACCGACGAAAGCGATCGCCTTGATGCCGGGATGCTCGGTCAGCGCCTTGCCGGCGTCTTCACCCATGCCGTTGACCAGGTTCAAGACACCCTTGGGCAGACCTGCTTTCTCGGCGATTTCGACCAGCAGCTTGGCGGTCATCGGCGAGAATTCCGCTGGCTTGTGGACCACGGTGCAGCCCGAGGCCAAGGCCGGGGCGATTTTCCACGTCGAGAGCATGAACGGTGTGTTCCACGGCGTGATGACGCCAATCGGGCCCAGCGGGCGCTTGGAGGTCACGTTCATCTGGGTGTCGTTGCGCAGCGCCTGACCATCCTCGGCCTGGGGCGCCTGATCGGCATAGTAACGGAAGTTGGCCGCGCCGCGAATGGCCGCTTTGGACATGAAGCGCAGCGACTGCCCGGTATCCATACACTCGGTGAAGGCGATCTCTTCGGCGTGGGCTTCGATAGCCTCGGCGACCTTGATCAGAATCTCGCGGCGCTCCTTGCCTGGCGTCTTGCTCCAGGTCTTGAACGCTTTTTCGGCGGCCTGTACAGCGCGATCGATATCACTGGCGCCGCCGTGGGCGACGTTGGCAAGCGGCGCGAGATCCACTGGCGAAAGGGTCTCGAACGTCTTGCCAGAATCCGCTGGCACCGACTCACCGTTGATATGGTTCAAGACGCCCTGGTCGCGAAAACGCTTCATGTAGTCCTGCGCGCGGGCAATGTTGTCGTTTAATTGGCTCATCAAGAATCCTCCAGAAGGGACATGGGGCTCACTGTTGGGACAGCCGGGCATGGATTGGAGTGTCTTTCCAGCTCAGCGCGGCATCGATTTCGCGGATTTCCAGCGACAGGGCGAAATGTGGGGTGGCAAGCGGTTCGGCCAGTACGCCTTGTACGGCGGCAAACAGCTGCTCGCCAGCGGCCTTGAGATCACTTTGGGCACGCCCGCTACCGACACTCAGGGTCATGGCCAGGAAATCGTTGTCCGGATGGTCGTCGGCCACGATGCAGTGATCAGCAGCAAAGGCGCGAACGCGGATACCGGCCAGCGGAAAGAGCTCGGACGCCGCCATCACTCGATAGGCGGCCCGGCACACCTCGTGCACGTCAACGCGCTGCTCAAGGCTGGATGAGTACTCGATATGCAGATGGGGCACGTCGTTCTCCTAAAGCCAGTAGTAAAAGGGGTAATGAACGGATCCACGTTCAACTTGTTAATATATTAATGATCGAAGAGAGGCGCCGTGTCAAGCAGGTCCGCCTCATCATTTAGATGTACACAAAACCTCGTTTCGACCTTTTCGGACGTTGCTGGGCCGGGCAGTCGTCACTATTGCACCCAACTAATCGTTTATAGATTAACGAAAAAACGAGGCACCAGATTGGCAGACCGACCAAGGTAGGGGGTATATTTATGAAAAGTACAATACAGAGGACGTAAAACACATCCCCATTGGTCCTTGAGGTGTTCAGCATGAAAAAGGTCACGACATCCAAACGCAATCGGGCTTGCACCTTGATTCGATGAAGGCCCGGATGTCACCCATCAAGAGGAGCCATCATGCAATTTCATCATTACGGTTATGTATCCGGCGATCCGCGCCGGCAACCCGCCGCGGGTACAGGTGTAGACCGGCCCGAGCAGTTGCCCGACGAAGTGGACGTTTTGATCGTGGGTACCGGGCCAGCCGGCATGATCATGGCCGCGCAACTTGCCCAGTTCCCAGGTATCCGCACCCGTATCATTGAGCGCCGCCCGGGCCGGCTCGAGATCGGGCACGCCGACGGTATCCAGGCGCGCAGCGTCGAAACCTTCCAGGCGTTCGGCTTTGCTGACCGCATCACCGCCGAGGCCTACCGCATCACCGAGATGGCGTTCTGGAAGCCCGATCCGGAGCAGCCCGAGCACATCAAACGCAGCGCTCGCACCCCGGATGACCCGGAAGACATCAGCGAGTTTCCCCACTTGATCGTCAACCAGGCCCGGGTACTCGACTATCTGGCCGAAGCCGCTCTCAATGGCCCGGCGCGCATTCGCCCTGATTTCGGCGTCACGTTCAACGGCCTTACAGTTGATGGCGACGGCGACTACCCGGTCAACGTCTCGTTACGCATGAATGCAGATACGAACGAGGAGCGTGAGCGCACCGTGCGCGCCCGCTACGTGGTGGGCTGCGACGGCGCGCGAAGCGGTGTACGCAGCGCCATTGGCTGCACGCTCACCGGCGACCAGGCCAATCACGCCTGGGGGGTGATGGACGTACTTGCGAAGACCGACTTCCCCGATATCCGCACCAAATGCGCCATCCAGTCCAATGCCGGTGGCAGTATTTTGTTGATTCCTCGCGAGGGAGGACATCTGTTTCGCATGTACGTCGACCTGGGCGAAGTGCCAGCCGATGGCAGTAACGACGTACGTAACACGCCGATTGAGCAAATCATTGAAAAGGCTAATGACATCCTCACGCCCTACACCCTCGATGTGCGTAATGTCGCCTGGCACAGCGTCTACGAGGTAGGCCACCGTCTCACCGACCGCTTCGACGACGTCGAGGACCCGAGCTCCGAGCGCCTGCCGCGAGTGTTCATCACCGGAGATGCCTGCCACACCCACAGCGCCAAGGCGGGCCAGGGCATGAACGTCTCGATGCAGGATGGCTTCAACCTGGGCTGGAAGCTCGGCTACGTACTCTCCGGCCGCAGTCCCGCCACGCTGCTGTCGACCTACTCTGCCGAGCGTCAGGTGGTGGCCAAGAACCTGATCGATTTCGACAAGAAGTGGTCGACGATGATGGCCAAACGCCCGGAAGAGTTCGAAGACCCGGGCGAGCTGGAGGCGTTCTACGCTCGTACCATCGAGTTCCCAGCAGGTTTTATGACCGAATACGCGCCCTCGATGATTATCAACGATGCCAAGCATCAGACACTTGCCACCGGCTTTCCGGTAGGCAAGCGTTTTAAGTCGGCAATGGTGTCGCGGGTATGTGACGGCAATCCGCTGCAGCTGGGCCACCAGGCCAGGGCCGATGGGCGATGGCGCCTCTATGTATTTGCCGATGCCGCCCTTACTGGCGAGGGTTCTGCCACACAGCGTCTAGCCGAATGGCTGGAGCGCTCGAGCGATTCTCCGCTCAACGTGGCACTACCGGGCGGCGCCTGGGTCGACTGGTTCGATATCAAAGTGATCTACCAGCAGCACCACGAGGATGTGTCGATTAATCAGGTGCCGCGCGTGTTCAAACCAGAGGTCGGACCGTTTGAACTAGTGAATCTTGAGAACGTGTTTGGCATCGCCCCCGACGAGGACATCTTCGATGCCCGCGGTATCAATCGCGACGGAGCGATCGTGGTGGTCCGCCCGGATCAGTACGTGGCCGACGTGTTGGCACTTTCCGATAACCACCGCCTTGGCGAGCTGTTCAAGCGCCTACAGGCATGACCCCGCTCCTTCCGGGCCAACGCCAGCCCCACACCATTTTATGAAAAATGCAATTACTTGGAAATCGACCCGCGCGAGCGGGTCGATGAAAGCGCTGGGAAAAAGCTTTTTCTGTACATAAAGTCTAATTGTTAACTTATTAACAAATGAATAGCGTGATCACCAACCACGCGCTAGCCGTCCGATCAATGCGCCTCATTTTATTGCTATCCCCTTCGGAGGTCGTATGAACAACACCAACACTCCTCGCCCCGCCCCCGTCGCGGACTGGGTTGATATCAATACGCTCTATCACGACCCCTATCCGATTTATGAACGCCTGCGCCGTGAAGGGGGCGTGCATTGGGTGCCCAGCGTCAACCGCTATCTGATCACCAGCTACGACGCCGTGATCACCACCGAACACGACCAAGAAACCTTCTCAGCCAACGAGCAGGACTCGCTTCAGATCCGCGCCATGGGGCATTCGATGCTGCGCCGCGACGACCCGGAGCACTACCACGAGCGCCGCCAATGGCAGAGCGTGTTCAAACCCAACGTGGTGAAAAACGTCTGGACGCAAACCTTCCACGAGAAGGGCCGCGAGCAGCTGGCGCACCTGATTGAAAAAGGGCCGGGCGCGGATCTGATCTGGGATTTCGCGGCGCCTTTCGCGGCGGAATGCTTGAAGGAACTGCTCGGACTCCACAACGCTTCGTCAGAGGATATGCAGCGCTGGTCGCAGACGCTGATCGATGCCACCGGCAACTACGCCGACGACCCGGACGTCTGGGCCGCCGGCAAGCGCTCGTTCGACGAGGTGGACATCGCGCTTGATGAAATGCTCGAGTGGCACCGACATAACCGCGACCACTCACTGATCTCGTCACTGCTCTCCTCGCCCGAGGACCAGATGCCGATGGAGAAGATTCGCGCCAACATCAAGATGAGCATTGGCGGCGGGCTCAACGAGCCGCGCGATGCGCTGGGCGTGGCGGCCTGGGCGATGCTGACCCACCCCGAGCAGCGCCAGGCCGCCGAGCGCGACCCGAGCCTCTGGTCGACGGTGTTCGACGAATCCATCCGCTGGATCGCGCCGATTGGCCTGTACTCGCGCCAGACGACCCAAAAAACTGTGCTGGCCGGCGTCGAGCTGCCCAAGGGTGCCCGCTTGGGGATCTGTATTCTGTCGGCCAACCGCGACGAATCGGTATGGGAGCGCGCGGACGAGTTCGATATCCACCGCGAGGTCAAACCCCACTTGGCCTTCAGCAAGGGCACCCATGTGTGCCTGGGCGCGCGGGCGGCACGGGCTCAGATCGCCGACGTGGCCCTGCCACTACTGTTCAACCACTTGAAAGGGCTCCGGGTGCATCCTGATCGCGAGCCCACCGTTGGCGGCTGGGTGTTCCGCGGCATGCTCTCGCTGCCGGTCACTTGGGATAGCGTCGTTTCCCTCGATGAGAACAGCACGGACGCAACCGCCTCCGCCGCTACCTGCGAGGCAGAGGCGACGCCCCATGTCGCCATCGTCGGCTCCGGCCCGGCGGGCTGTTTCACAGCGAAAGAGATCCAACGGCGTATGCCCGGCGCGCATATCGATCTGATCGATCGCCTGCCCGTGCCCTACGGTCTGCTTCGCTACGGCGTAGCGGGCGACCACCAGGGGACCAAGGCGGTATCAGGCCAGTTCGACCGGCTGTTCGACTCACCCAAAGTGCGCTTCATCGGCAATACCACCATCGGCGATCAGATCTCCTTCGAGGCGCTGCGCGCGGACTACGATGCCGTGGTGCTCGCCTCCGGCGTGCGCGCGGATCGCCGGCTCGAGATTCCCGGCGAAGACCTGAGCGGCGTGTTCGGCGCGGGCTGCATCACTCGACGACTCAACGGCCACCCGCACGAGACCACCACCCCGACGCTGGGCCGCCGCGTGGCGATCACCGGTCAAGGCAACGTGGCCATCGACGTGCTGCGGCTGTTGTCGATTCGATCAGAAGAGCTCGAAGGCAGCGACATCGACGACGCCGTGCACAGTACGCTGACTCACGAGATCGCCACCCTTCATATCATCGGGCGCTCAAGCGCGGAGAAGGCCCGCTTTGACCCGGTAATGATCCGCGAATTGGGCCGTTTTTCGGGCATCACGCACCGCCTTCACGGCGTCGATCTCGACCGCGTGCCGGAAGGCAAGGATGCGCGGCTGGACGCGCTACGCACGCTGCCGGGCGCGTGTCAGGCCGAGGTCGAGGGCACGCCCTCCATGATGGTCGAGTGGTGGTTCGAGGCGACCCCTGAGCAGATCGACGGGCAGGACAAGGTCGAAGGAATTTCCCTGCGCCACGGCGGCAAGACGGTCTCGCTGCCGGTGGACTCGGTGATTACCGCCATCGGCTTCGTGCCCGACCCGGAAGACACCATCTCCAAAGCACTGGCCGAGCTTCCCAGCGCCCCCGAGACAGGCCGCGTCGAAGCAGGACTGTATCTGGCCGGCTGGCTGCGCCGCGATGCCCGGGGCACGATTCCCGATCAGCGTACCGATGCCCGGGCGCTGGCCGGCGTAATCGGCGGCGATATTGCCACCGGTGCAGTGACATGCACCCTCGAAGGGCTCACGCCGCCCGTGGATGCAACCGATATCGACGGCTGGCGGCGCATCGATCATCAGGAGCGCAATCAAACCGCGCCGGGCCGGGTGCGTACCAAGCTGACCACGCTCGAGGCGCTGCTCGAATCGGCGCGCAACGAATCAATCGTGCTTGAGCAGCGCCCAGAGGGCACGGCCGGTGACGGCGAGAGCCTGGGCGATTTGTCGGTCAGTATTCTATTCGGCACCGAGTCCGGTAATGCGGAACTGGTGGCAGAAGAGCTCGAGCAGGCCCTCAACGGGCGTTGCGCGGTGGAGGTAGCTGATTTGGGCGATGTCGATCCCGAGTCGCTCGACCCTAACCGGCTCCACCTCATCGTCTGTTCTACCTACGGTGACGGCGAAGTGCCAGGTGGGGCGAACGAGTTTTATCAAGCGCTGCGCGACGACGCCCCAGATCTTTCCAACATTCGCTTTGCAAGCCTAGGGCTGGGCGACAGCAGTTACGCGCGGACCTACTCCCGCGGCGGCGAGCTGCTCACCGAGGCGATGATGGCCTGCGGCGCGACACGTATCGGGGAGTTTGGCCGTCACGACGCCAGCGGATCGCTTTCGGCCTCGGATGTCGCGCTGGACTGGGTCGAGGGCGTGCTGAACCTGGTGACGAGCGAAGAACCGGTGCCGGCCTAAGCCTCACCAAGCGCTGGATCGCTACTCGCTGGGTCATTCGTTTTTTTCATTCATCGCCCGAGGGCACGACCTAAGCCCAAAGAACTGCGAGAGGAGCAAGACCACCATGAACACAACAACAAGGCACGCCCCCGGCCGGCTTCAACGGCTAATGATAGCCTGCACAGTCGCCCTGGCTGGCGGGCTTTCGAGCGCTCCGGCCTTGGCAGAGACGACGCTGCGTATCACGCACTTTTTGCCTTCGGTAGCCAGCGTGCAGCGCGGCGTGCTCGACCCATGGTGCGACGACCTGGAGGAGCGCTCCAACCACGAGATCCGCTGCCAGATCTATCCGTCGATGCAGTTGGGAGGCATTCCCTCGCAGTTGCCCGACATGGTGCGTAACGGTGTGGTAGACATCGCCTGGACGGCACTTGGCTACTCCGCTGGGCGCTTTCCCCGCAGCGAGGCGCTAGAGTTGCCGTTCATGCTGCCGGCCGGCGGCGTCGCCGGTAGCCGCATCGCCTGGGAGTTCACCCAAGGCCCGGCAAGCGAGGACTTTAGCGACTATCACGTGCTGGCTGTGCACAGCGACGGCGGTGCCGTCTTCCATTCGCGGCCCCGAGCCATTCACGGTATTGAGGATATGGAAGGACTGAAGCTGCGTGCGCCGACTCGTATGGCCTCACGGCTCATCGACTCACTCGGCGCCTCGGCGGTGAGCATGCCACCGGCTCAGATCGCCGACACACTCGCCAAGGGTGTCATCGACGGGGCGTCGGCCGGCTGGGAAGTCGTGCCACCGACCAAGCTTGCCGAGGTTACCCACAACCACACCGAATCCGCCCCGCATCAAGCCACCCCGACCGTGACTGTGCTGGCCTTTCTGATGAACAAGGAGAGCTATGACCAACTCCCCGAGAAAGCGCGCGAGGCGTTGGATGAGCTCAGCGGCGAAGTCCTGTCGCGCCGCTTCGGCCAGGCCTGGGATGATGCTATCGAGCCGGTCAGAACGCGTTTGCAGAACGACCCCGAGCAGACGGTCATTGCCCTCGATGACAACACCTATGAGGCCATGCGCGACGCCTCTCGCAGCGTAACCGAGGCGTGGATGGCATCAAACGACGGTGGCATCGACCGCGCGGCGCTGGTGAGGTCGCTTGAATCAATCGCCAAATCACACACCTTACCGCCCGAATAAGCGCGGGCCACGCGCACCGTTTGGAACGCGTTTACTCCGGGAGACCTACATGATCAAACCTCTACTCAAGCGGCTCGCCACCGCGCTTGCCTTGGTAGGTGGCCTGCTGCTGCTGGCTGCCATCACACTCTCGCTCACCTCGATGCTGGGACGCCGACTTCTGGCCACCCCGGTCACCGGTGACATGGAACTCCTGCAGATGACGATGGCCGTGGCGGTGGCTTGCTTTATGCCGCTGTGTGAAATTAATGATCGACATATCCGTGTGGACATCGTCGCAACGCTTCTGCCGGCAGGCATCAATCGCGCCCTGCTAGCCATCTCACACTTTGTGCTGGCGGGCGTCAGCGCCTTGCTGTTGTGGCGAACGGCGCTAATGACCCAAGACAGCTTCATCTATAACGCACAAAGCGTTCAGCTTGGTTTGCCCGAGTGGGCCTTTCAGGCGGCGATGCTGCCGGGCCTTGCATTGATGGGCGTGTGTGCCCTGTATCAGAGCATTCATCACCTTACCCATGATGAAGCGCCCGCCATGATTGAGGAGGAGGGAGTGTGATGGAAGGACTAACGATGGGGGCGGTAGCGCTCGGGGGAATGCTTGTACTGTTGGGGTGTCGGCTGCATGTAGGCGTGGCGATGCTGCTGGCTGGCGCGCTTTGCTATTGGTTGGTGTACGACGGCGATACCAACGCGCTGCTGTATACCCTCAACAACCTGGTGTATGCCCGTTTTTCGAGCTATGACCTGGCTGTGATTCCCATTTTTGTGCTGATGGGGCAGTTTGCGATCCACGGTGGCCTGTCAGCGACACTCTTTCGGGTTAGCGCCAAGTGGATCGGCCACTGGCGAGGGGGGCTTGCTATGTCGGCCGCTGGCGCCTGTGCTGGTTTCGGCGCCATCTGCGGCTCTTCACTGGCCACCGCCACCACCATGAGTCAGGTGGCGCTACCCGAGCTAGAGCGTCACGGCTACACCAAGCGGCTTGCCACGGGCACCATCGCGGCAGCAGGCACATTGGGCATTCTAATTCCACCATCGGTGCCGCTAATCGTCTACGCCGTGCTGACGAATACGTCGATCACCACGCTTTTCATGGCGGCCGTTTTACCGGCGCTTCTGGCCGTGGTGGGTTATTTCGTGGTGATTCGACTGATAGCAATGCGCTCCATAAGTGATGTCGAGGCTTCACCGCGCTACAGCTGGGCCGAGCGGTTGGCGAGCCTACGTGAAATCATGCCGGTGCTAGTGATCTTTATCGTGGTGATATTCGGCCTTTACGGTGGCTGGGCGAATCTGACCGAAGCGGCTTCGCTCGGGGCCGCCGCGTGTGGAATCTACGCCGTATGGCGGGGCATGCGTTGGCCAGGACTCTTTAAAAGCCTGGTGGGCACGGCGGAAGCGAGTGCGATGATTTATCTGGTCGTCATCGGTGCCGACCTCCTCAATAGCGGATTGGCGCTTGGGCAAATGCCCTCGGCGCTGGCCGAGTGGGTGCTGGGCAGCGGGCTGGCGCCATTAGCAATACTGATGGTGATTCTGGCGATCTATCTGGTGCTCGGTTGTATGATGGACTCGCTGTCGATGATCCTGCTAACCATTCCGATCTTTTTCCCCATCATCATGCAGCTTGAGCTGTTCAACCTAGCGGGACCAGAAAAGGCGATCTGGTTCGGTATCGTCGCACTGATGGTGGTAGAAATCGGCCTGATCACGCCGCCGATGGGAATGAACCTGTTCATCGTGCAGAAATACAGCCACAACACGTCGCTTGCCACCGTTAGTCGCGGCATCATGCCGTTTCTCGGTGCTGATATAGTGCGCATCGCCATCATAGTCTTCGTACCAGCACTGTCACTGGTGTGGCTTGGCTAGTGCGGAACGTTAGTGCTCAATCAAGTAGACCGGCCTGTGTGCCGGTCTTTTTCGTTTTTGGACCGGCGTTGCTGGTTGATCTTAAAAGTGTGCACGGGCGGCAGCGCAGGGCAGATTTTCGTCAGCGGCAGACAAGAACGGCAATCCCCCACTCGTTAGCCTGTCAATCAGCGGCCCCGCACCTGGCGCTGCATCCTCATAACAACAAGCATCGCACGAATAGGATCACTGACTTATGACTACCTCACGCGACAACTCCATGCTACCCAGACTTGCTTTTGGCTCGGTCATCACACTTTCAATATGCACCAGCGCTTCGGCGCTTGAGCTTCATGGCACTGATCAGACCACGCTCAACCTGAACGTCACGGGCGTGGCTGGCGCGTTTCATAGCCAGAAGGGCTACGCCCAATCGGAAACGGCCGAGGCAGAAGGCAGAGATTGGCAAGAAGGGTTTATCAAGTATGGTCTCAATGCCAGCCATGCGTTATCCCCCACGGCTGGCTCGCTCTATGCCAATGTGGCCTGGACTTCCGGCGGCACCTGGGGGCAGGGCGATGCGGCGGGGTTCACCACCGGCGACGAGCGGCGCACGCATCTCGAAAGCCTCTCGGCGGGCTGGAAATCCGGTGACCTGGTGCCGACACTCGACTACGACGGCATCGATATCTCTGTGGGCCGTCAATATATCCAGGTCGGGGATGGCTTTCTGGTCTCGGGAGACGCGCTGAATTTCGGTACTGGCGTACTCGATGGCGCGCTGAATCGCGGTGGCGGCTACTACCTGGCGCCGCGCCAGTCGTTCGCCAAAAGCGCCGTGCTGCGCCTCGGCGGCGAGCAGGGCCTGCGGGGGGATCTAATGTGGCTCGCTTCAGACAATGCGGCCCAAGCTAAACCCGAGCTGGCGGTGGCCAATCTGGAGCACATCACCGATGTCGCCACGCTCGGCGCGACCTACCTCAAGGTACTCGATACCGACGATGACTACGCCTTCCTGTATCCCGACCGGGACGGCACGCGAGTCTACACGTTCTACGGCAACGGCAACGCGGGCGTGGAGAACCTGTTTCTCTCCGGGCAATACGCTTTTCAGAAGAAAGGCAACGACGATAGTGAAAATGCCTGGTACCTCGAGGCGGGCTGGACCTTCGACCAGTTACCCGGCACGCCCTACGCAAGCTACCGTTTCAGCCGTTTCTCCGACGGTTACGATCCGCTGTTCTACGGTAACGGTCGCGCACTCGGCACCTGGTTTCAGGGAGAAGTGGCCGCCAACTACGCAGGTCCCTTCTCGACGAATGCCCGCATTCACCAGGTTGCATTGTCGGCTGAGCCCACCGAACGGCTTAGCCTTGGACTGATGATGTATCGCTTCGATACGCTCAATGCCGGTCAGGGGCCGAACCTCGACGGCAATGAGATCGACATTTACGCTACCTGGGCGATCAATGATCACTGGTGGGTCATGCCGCTGGTGGGCCGTTACGATCCGGACACCTCCGCCTCGCAGGGAGGTACGCAGCTCGGTGGCAACGGAGCCAACTACTACACCCAACTGCTGGTCGGGTTCGATTTCTAGCCCGGCAGAGAGCGTCATACCAGCGGCAGAGACAGGCAAGCCGCGGGGCGAATAGCGTATTAGGCTGAGCCAAAGGCACCCGTTTCGTATAAAGCAACGTGTCAAAGTTACTATGTGTCAAAGCTACTATCATTTGATACCTCACACGCGCAGGAGATCGTTCATGAGCCAGGACACCGCATCACAAGCCGTACAGGGCTTTCTCGAACGTGCGACGGGCTCGTTCATCGACGGCGCCTTCATCGATGAAGGCCCTCGCTTTGACGTGCTTGACCCTTCCAGTGGTCAGGCGCTAACCACACTGCGCGAGGGCGATCGCGCTCTGGCCGACCGGGCGATCGCGCTGACGAAGGAGAGCTTCGAGGATGGCCGCTGGTCCGGACTGACGCCAGCCGCGCGCGAGCGTACCCTACTGCGCTTTGCCGATCTGGTCGAGGCGCACGCCGAGGAGCTGGCCCAGCTCGAGACCCTCAACCAGGGCAAGTCGATCAATCTCTCCCGCGGCGTTGACGTGGGCTTTTCGATCGATTTCATCCGCTACATGGCTGGCTGGACCACCAAGCTCGAGGGCAATACCCGCGACGTCTCCATCGGCATGCCGGAAGGCGCGAAGTTCAATGCCTACACCCTGCGCCAGCCGCTGGGCGTGGTGGCGGCCATCGTGCCGTGGAACTTCCCGATGATGATTGCGCTGTGGAAGCTGGTGCCGGCGCTGGCCGCAGGCTGCACAGTGGTATTGAAACCCGCCTCGGAAACGCCTTTGAGCGTGCTGCGCCTGGCCGAGCTGGCGCTGGAGGCCGGTGTGCCGCAGGGCGTGTTCAACGTGGTGCTGGGCTCGGGCTCGGTGGTTGGCACGCGCCTGGCCGAGCATCCGGACGTTAAGAAGGTCACCTTCACCGGCAGTACCGCGGTCGGCAAGCAGGTCGGTCACGCCGCGGTGGAGCACATGGCGCACTTCTCGCTGGAGCTGGGCGGCAAGAACCCGATGCTGGTGCTTGAAGATGCCGATGTCGACAAGGCGGTCAACGGCGCGCTGATGGGCGGGCTATTCAACCAGGGCCAGGTGTGTGCGGCGGCCTCGCGCTTCTACGTGCATCGCAGCATTCATGACGCCTTCTGCGAGCGGCTGGCCCAGGCCGTCGACACCATGCAGGCAGGCCCTGGCATGGACCCGCAGGCGCAGGTCAATCCGCTGGTCTCCAAGCGCCAGCAGGACAGCGTACGCGGCTATCTTGATCGGGCGCGCGAGCAAGGTGCCAACATCCATGTGGGCAACGACGTGCCCACGGAAGGCTTTTACGTGTCGCCGGCCATCATCAGCGGCGCCGATCACGACATGGAAGTCGCGCGCGAAGAGGTCTTTGGGCCCGTGCTGACCGTGATTCCGTTTGATGACGAGGAAGAAGCGCTGCGGATGGTCAACGACAGTGATTTGGGGCTGGCGGCCAGTCTCTGGACCAACAACCTGTCCAAGGCCATGGCCCTGACGCCGCGCATTGAGGCCGGCACCGTGTGGGTCAATACCCACGTGACGCTTGACCCAGCCATGCCGTTTGGCGGCCTCAAGATGTCCGGGCTTGGCAAGGAGTTCGGTCCGGAAGCGGTCAACGCCTACACCGAGCTCAAGTCGGTGTGCATCGCTTACTAGCGCGGCCGTTTCCCCGCCGCTTCACGCCTAACGGCCACCCTTGTAGGGTGGCCGTTATCTCTGCTCAAAAGGTGGTGGCCTCGCCTCTCGCTTTCTGACATCAGCAGACGGGGTCGAGGCATTCACGGCGGTACTCTCGCGGCGAACGGGCAAACTCACGTTTGAAAGAACGGCTGAAGTGCGCCGAATCGGTAAAGCCCCACTTGTAGGCAATTTGAGTGATCGAGCGCTTGACCTGCATGGGGCATGCCAACTCCTCGGCGCAGCGGGCCAGTCGCCGACGCTGAACATAGCGACACACCGTTTCCTCGTGCTGCTCGAACAAACGATAGAGCTGGCGAATCGAGATATGAAAGGTCGCCGACAGACGCTCCGGGCCGATATCCTCCTCATGTAAATGCTGGTCAATAAACTGCTGTACGCAGTTGAACAGCGTGCCATCGGCCTGCTCCATGAAAGCGGGCGACAGCGCCTGATGCTGGTAAATCGCCGGCAGCAGCGCCACCAGCGAATCAGCCACCCCCTGCCCTTCCCCTTCTACCGAAGCCAAAGGCTCGGTGATCATGCGGTTAACCACCAGTTGCAGGATCTGACCGCTGGCGCTGTCCGGCATGATTTTCATGAAAGGCAGCGAAATATTGCCGAAGCGACTTGCCACCTCGCTGCGCGACAGATGAAGCGAATCGTGTTCGATCAAACCATGCGGGATGACATCGCAGGCCTTTGAAGAGTCCATCAGCGCCATCTCGCCCGGGCGCAGGGTGATGGACGTATCGTTTTGCATCAGCGTGGCGCGTCCGCGTTTTTGTACGACCAAGAAGCAGTGGCGCTCTTCATCGCATCGCTGGGCGCGACGGTTGGTCACTTTCTCGGCATCCGTGACAATGTTGGCAATGTTGATACCGCCATTGGTGCGAGTCGATATGTGGCCTTGAAAAGTACGCCGATCCCGAGGGGTGGAGTCGAAATTTCCGCAGGTCTGTCGCAGAGCACCAAGCCAGACATCGAACGGCATGAACGTTGCACTTGCATTCGTGGATAGCATTGGGTCACCATTTCATTAATATTTTAATGGTTGAACTCACTCTAGATAAAAACACGTCCTGGCACCACCATCCTTTGGTCCTGTATGCCACCGGGTGAGACAGCCGCTCGCACGGCAACAGATAACTAATTACACGCTGCCTGCCAAAAGCGCCATGGACACGCTCCGAGGAGTCTCTTCATGATAATTACAACGCATCACTGCCTCGATGCCGCCGAGCATGCCCAGCGCCTGCAGGGCTGGCAGCAGGAATCCAGCCAGATCGTATCGGGCATTTTTTCGGGCGATATCGTGGATATCGCAAGCGAGGAAGTACGGCTTTTTCGTGAAAGCGCCAACCTGGGACTTTCGCAGCGAATGCATTTTCCCGACTCACAGTGGCACCTGGTCACACCGATACGATGGCCAAGCGAGACTCTCTACAAGCCCGACACCATAACGGCCCTTCCGCGCTGCGAACAGTTCTGGAGCATTACGCCTTCCAACTACGACCTGCTGGTGATCTCCATCGACCGGCGCCATCATGAGTGGCTCGGCCGCGACGACCACCGACTACGGCGGCTCGATGTAGCCCCCGAACGGGTCGCGCAGGCGCGTAAACTCTGGCAGCGAATGACCGACTACCTGCGTCAACGCTCTCACCAGGAGCCGATGCCCGCCGCGTTACAGCGATCTCTCCTGCGCCAGATCGAAG
This sequence comes from Halomonas sp. AOP30-A1-24, assembly GCF_052378165.1. NCBI lineage: Bacteria > Pseudomonadati > Pseudomonadota > Gammaproteobacteria > Oceanospirillales > Halomonadaceae > Halomonas > Halomonas sp. AOP30-A1-24. Next base: position 80,415 of record NZ_JBQSXL010000014.1, on the reverse strand, counting down.
AGAGTGTCGAGCTACTGCTTGACGATGTCGAGCTGGCTTGTAACGCCGATGCAAGCAACTACCGAACCCGGCGCTATATTGTTGACCGCTGCCATGAGCTGATGCGTGGCCAGCCCGAGAATCCGCCCTCGCTGATGACGCTGTGCCATCAGTTAAGGATTTCACGGCGCACGCTTCAGTACAGCTTTCAAGCCGAGGTCGGTCAGTCACCCGTGACCTACCTGCGCGCCTTGCGCCTCAATGCTGTACGCCGCAGTCTGTGGCAAAACCCTTCGCAGCAACTAGCCGATGCCGCCGCTAGCCAGGGCTTTTTTCATCAGAGCTACTTTTGTCGCGAATACCGCCGCCTGTTTCAGGAACTGCCCTCCGCTACTCGCGTTCGTGCCCTGAAGACCCCGCTCTTATCCCCGCCCCTATCAGTAGTGTAAGCGCGGTTTAGAATCGGCCGAATCGATAGGGTGTCGGCCTGATGATCGGCGTCTCGTTCATGACCAGATCAGCCGCCAGTTGGCCGGCTGCCGGCGAGGTGCCAAAGCCGTGTCCCGAGAAGCCGGTCGCCAGCGTCAGCCCCGGCACGCCGGGCACGGCATCGATCACCGGATTGGAGTCCGGCGTGACATCAAACATGCCCGCCCAAGACTGCTCTACAGTGGCGTTTTCAAACGCTGGCCAGGCAGCGGCCAGGTTGCGCAGGGCGTCGCTGTTGAATTGTTCGTTGACCGGCGGGTCCATGGTGCGCACGCGTTCGAAGGGCGAGCGGCCCTGCGCCCAGCGCCGGGAGAGTGCAAGATCCCGCCAGAAGTGCTTGCCCAGCGACATCTTCAAAAGCCCCCACTGCGAGCGCAGCGAACTCAGGTATTTCGAGCCGACCAGCAGGTGATCGAACGTCAGCGGGGCATCGAGCGCACCGCGCTGGGTCACGATGAATCCGCCATCCCTGTGCTTTCGAAAGGAGAAGTCCGGTCCGCCCACGGCGCTGTCGGTCGGGCCTTCCATGGGGCCGGTGCGAAGCACCGACAGGACCAGCGGCAACGTCGGAAGCGAAATGCCGATGTTGCCCAGAAAACGGCGTGACCACAAACCGCCGGCCAGCAGCACCTGATCACAGCTGATCTCGCCGCGCTCGGTCACCACGCCGCTGACCCGGCCGCCGGTGCGCACGATGTTGCGCACCGCGCAGTGCTCGACGATTACCGCGCCGCGGGCGATGGCAGCCCGGGCGATGGCGCTGGAGGCCAGCGTCGGCTCGGCATAGCCATCCGAGGAGGTGAGGATACCGCCGGCCCACTGGCCGCGGCCGCCGGGGGCATGGTTATCGATATCGCGAGTACTCATGAGCTTCGAGTCCAGCGATAGGTCTGATACCGACGTGAGCCAGCCCTCGTGCACGGCGAGTTGTTCGGGCGTACGCGATAAAAACATGATGCCGGAGGGGCGATAGCCAACCTCGCTGCCGGTCCGCTCGGCCATGTTGGCCCACAGCCGGTCGGCGGCCAGCGCCAGTGGCACATCCTCGCCGTGGCGGCTGGTCTTGCGAATCCAGCCCAGATTGCGGGAGGACTGCTCCCCGGCCAGGCAACCCTTTTCCAGCACGACGACCGGCACGCCGCGTTCGGCAAGGGTCAGTGCGGCGGTCAGGCCGATGATGCCGCCCCCGATGATAACCACGGTGGTCGAGGCGGGAAAGTCCTTGGAGGTGTCAACGGATGCGATGGTCGGTGCCATGAAAGTGTCCTGATGGTGGGCCAGTAAACCAGAGGCGACCGGTCGATGCCGGTCGCCTGTTGGACGCTCGAGTAACAACCCGGGCGCGGCCTTACTGAGTGGATGTATCGATTCTCTGGACCGCGGCGCTGCCTGCGCCGCGGTAGGCGGTCACTTCCAGCTCGACCTTGTAGACCTCCGAACCGAGTGGCGGGCAGGTCACGGTGATGACCGGATCGACGCCGCGCATCGTCTCGCCAAACAGCGTCATGACGGTCTCGGTGTCGGCCGGGTTCTGGATAAAGATCTTCGCGGACACCACATCAGCCAGACGGCTGTCGACGGCGGCAAGACCGCGCTCGATGTTGGCAAACACCTGCTTGAGCTGCTCGCTGACGTCCTCCGGAATCTCCTTGGTTTCAGGATTGCGCCCGGCCGTGTTGGAGACAAGGATCCAGTTGTCGACGGCCACCACGCGGGAGTAGCTGGCATGCTCTTCGAATTTGGAACCGGTCTTGACTTTGGTAATCGTGCTCATGGTTAAACGCTCGCGTTGAAGTCGATGAAAGAGCGGGCGACCCGTGAAGAGCCCCCGCCGGAGAAGACGCTGCCTCGTTATCTCAGTACGGGCTCATCCCACAGGTTGAGCTTGACGCCGATGCCCTCTTCCACGGCCCGGCGATAGACGATCGTGGCCCAGGCGACATCCTCGACCGGCATGCCGCCGACCGACATCATGATGATCTCGTCATCGTTCTGACGTCCCGGGCTATCGCCGGAGACGATAGCGCCCAGGTCTTCGAGATCATCGGCCTTGAGGGTGCCAGCGTGAATCATGTCCATGAACTTGACGCCAACCAGCGGAATAACGTTATGGGCGGGCTTAGGCACTTCCTCGTACCAGGCTTCATACAGGCCGGTGTCGTCGAGCACCTTGCGAACGTCGGGCGCTTCCATGCCTTCATCGAAATTACACGGTGCGGGCATGGCCAGAAAGGCGCCGGGCTTAACCCACTCACGCTTGACCAGCGGGTACTGGGAAGGGTCGCCGACTTCACCGGAGGCGCAGTAGGTCACGATGTCCGAATCGCGCACTACGCCTTCCGCGCTGTCTACCACCTCAATGTTGACGATCTGTGGGTAGTGCTCTTTCACCCAATTCAAAAAGATACTGAGGTTTTCGCCGCTGCGCCCCTTGATCTTGAGGGTGTCGATCTGTGGGCAGACGGCCATGAAGGCGGCCACGCTCGTGCGGCCCATCACACCCGGCCCCAGAAGGCCGATGACGCGGGAGTCCTTGCGCGCCAGATGGCGCGCGCCAACGCCCGGCACCGCACCAGTGCGGTAGGCCGACAAAAGGTTAGCCGACATGTAGGCCAGCGGTGCGGCGGTGTCCGGGTCGGTGAGCGTGAACATCAAAATGGAGCGGGGAAGACCCTTCTCCTTGTTGGCGATGTTGGAGCCGTACCACTTCACCCCGGAGGTGCAGAAGCTGCCGCCCAAATAGGCCGGCATCGCCATCATACGGCGGTCGGCGGTAGGTTTTGGCATGGTGGGAAAGGGCGACTCTTCCGGGAACATGATCATCGCGCCGTGCGAGTCATTATTAGGCCCGGCCATGCGATAATCGCCGATGTGAAGCAGATGGAAGACCTCTTCCATGGCATCCACGCAGGCGGCCATGTCGGTGACGCCAGCGCGGATCATGTCCTGCTCGGAAAGGTAGATAAAATCGATTTTAGTATTGTTATGCATTGCTTTGCTCCCAACGAGTGTTTGACTGAATGCAATGCATTTATGATGCCTAGCCTTGAGTACGAGCGTTAGCACAGATCGGCAAGCCAATTACGACTGCCGGAGAGTTCTCTTCAAATTTAAATATCCCCTCATTACTGTAATATCCCGGCTAATCCTTGGGTTCTACTTTACCAGGGCCTGTTGGCCTTCACTTGGGCAGCCATAACAAGCAGCAGGCCAAGGCCATCATGCCCTGTGCCTCAACCTGCTCACGAATAGGCTCGCTGGCGTGGGCCTCGCCACCCGTTATCCTGCGAGCTTGCCCCCCTACTGCCAAGTCCTCTTCGCCCCAACGTCAACACTTGCTAATTATCCCTTGCCCAGCCAATATCAAACCTCCATGCGTAGTGCAGGATAATAGGCAATGAGCTTGCTGACCCCGTTTGGGCACCTTAAGGATATTCCGCTTGATAACATCGAGCAGCTAAAGGAAATTCTCGTTCGTTCCGATAAGAGCCGGATGCTGGAAGGCCTGGTCATTGAATCAGTGTTTAACGAGTATCTCAGCAAGCTTACCGGGCAAGGGATTGACGTATTGCCGATCTCGCTGGTTCGCACACTCACGGTGAAAACCCAGCGCCATTCGACGCGGAAAACGTTTGTGAATGCCTGGTGGGTGTGGGACCACTCAGAAGAGTGTACGTCAGCAGCAGTGCTGCGCAGGCTTCTTGCGCCCAAAGGAAGTCATGACGGTTTTCTGTTTGATTGTTATTACAACGAGTCAGCCCGAGACTTCTTTATCAAGGAGTGGAACGGCGAAACGCATATTCCCATTCAGTCCTTTATGCTGAAGAACCGCCGACAAACAGTGCCTCAATTCAGGATTCCTGCGGCGTCAGTCATTGATGAACACCGCTCCCAACAAGCGTTCTGGGCGGGTATTTCCAGCCAATATAGCGATGATCTTTTCAAGCGAGTCGTGCTCCATCGCTTGTTCAAAAACTGTGCAATACAGCCTTTTTTCGATGGCGTGTGGGATATCGACAGCCTTGCACGGCTGCCGGATAACACTTTCATGCAACTGGAAGTTAAGCATAAGTTCCCGCGTGTTACTGGCCCTGACGAGAATCTCTCTTTTGGGATTAATAACGGCCAACTAATGGTCATGCTGGCACTGGCCCAAAGAGGTATCAAGACGCTGCACATGATTATGGTGAAGCCGATCTGGAACAAAAACCTGGGCACGGGCTACCTACTCAACCGAATCGGGGATCGCAAGAACGCCGTACTATTGGCAAAGTTATTGGATGAAACGACCTTGCGCGAGATAATGAAAAGACGCTCATCGGCAACGGGGGCAGAACAATCTTTCACCGGAAAAGATGAGCAAAAAGCGCGCTACGTTATCCCTTCCGAGTTTCAGTTTCTGGGAACGCTGGACGATCCCGTCGAAGAAATTGCCAAAAACATTCATCTTGCTGCCACAGGCCATTTGGATCGCCCGGCCAGTGATCAGATGTTAAAGAACAGCCGTATTCAGCAGTAAGGCCTCGCCAATACCGAATGATGGGTCTACAATCGTGGCAGATCATCACACATTTGACCCAGAGAACCTCATGACTCTCCTTTTCGATATTGATAACGCTGCTGACTCAGACGCGACCCCTCAACCAGCAGGTACTTCTCTATCGCCCTATGAGAGGCTTGATGACAGAGCTCTGTTGAACAAGCTGTTGGAAATTTACGATCAAAGAGCCATCGCAGAAGCACTTGCCGAGGTTGATAAGGGGAGCTGGTGCCGAGAAACCATCAATCGCTGGGCCAAAGGAAAGGCTGAACCCAAAGTTACCCGTGCCGCCTACCAGCGCATGGTGTCCATGCTGCCAACGCCTAAACCCAATGATCTCAAGCCGTCTTTTCGGTTCATTGACCTGTTCGCCGGTATCGGGGGAATAAGAAAAGGGTTTGAAGCCATTGGTGGCGAATGTGTGTTTACGTCTGAGTGGAACAAGTACGCCGTACGTACTTATAAAGCGAACCATTTCTGCGATCCGCTGACGCATCGCTTCAACGAAGATATCCGCGAAGTCACGCTGAGCTCGAACCTCGAGATTGACGAAGATACCGCCTATAAACACATTGATCAGCAGATTCCTGATCATGACGTATTACTGGCAGGCTTTCCGTGCCAGCCGTTTTCTCTGGCAGGCGTTTCAAAGAAGAACTCTCTTGGCCGCAAACACGGGTTTGAGTGCGATGCCCAGGGAACACTGTTTTTTGACGTTGCACGGATTCTGGCCGCCAAGCGGCCGGCGGCTTTCCTGCTTGAAAACGTCAAAAACCTCAAGAGCCACGACAAGGGTAAAACCTTCCGAGTGATCTGTGAGACGCTGGATGAGCTGGGTTATGAAGTGGCGGATGTTAACGCTCCCAAAGGCCGTGATCCTAAGGTTATCGATGCCAAACACTTCCTTCCTCAGCATCGCGAGCGGATTGTGCTTGTGGGCTTTCGTCGAGACCTTGATGTTCATGACGGCTTCACCCTGAAAGATATCGTCAACATGTATCCGAAGCAGCGCCCCTCTTTTGGCGAACTCCTGGATAAGGACGTCGATGACAAGTACATCCTGACGCCTAAGCTTTGGGAGTACCTTTACAAGTACGCGCAGAAGCACCGCGAAAAGGGTAACGGATTCGGCTTTGGCTTGACCCGCTCCCACGACGTGGCCCGCACCTTGTCAGCCCGTTATCACAAGGATGGCTCGGAGATTTTGGTAGACCGGGGTTTTGATGACGCCCTGGATTTCTACAGTGAACACAACCTCACGCACCGGCCAAGAAGGCTGACGCCCCAAGAGTGCGCCCGATTAATGGGCTTTGATAAGCTGGGTGAGAGCAACTTCGTCATCCCGGTATCCGACACCCAAGCCTACCGGCAGTTTGGTAACTCGGTGGTTGTGCCAGTGTTTGAATCAGTGGCAAAGCTAATGAAATCGCGAATTCTTGCTGCCCGAAAAATTGAGTCTATCAAGGCGAAGGAAGACCAAAAGCAGATCGAGATTCCCCTCGCGCAGTAACGGGTTTGCTAGGGTTTTGAACACCAGGATATCAGGGGCCATAGACGTATGGAAAAGCTGTCCAATCACTTTACGGGCGTTGGCGTAAAGCTGCTGAGTGAGGTTGAGGTTAACCCCAAAAGGTCCAACCAGCATGAGCTTCAAGGGGTTCAGAAGCTCCGGCAAATTCTCGGAAATGAGCGGCTCTATATTGAGAGCACATGTCTCTATATGGGTGATGATGATGCCGACAGGCTCTCTCAGAATGGGACGTTAACCTGGTACGATGCACGCGAGCATGACCCGGCGCGTAGTGCAGAGTTTCGTTTGTACTATAAAAGCAGCAATGAGCCCCTGAAGTCTGCGGCGGCGGGCGACACCCTGATTTATGCTCACCGGCCTGATGGTTCTCTGCTGCTGGTTATCGTTCCCCAGGAAAGCGAGCTTCGAACAGCGCTTCTGTGGCTGTTTGGTGTGTATGAGGAGCCTGGTACGACGCTTGAAATCGTCGACCCAACCCGCATCGAGGTTCCGGTTTCACTGTTCAACTATATTGCTGACGAAGTTGGGATAGCCGTCCCAAGAGCAGGTGCTGATGAGGATAGTTGGCTAGATCTACTGCTTGAAAGATTCGACCTAAAATTTCCCACCACTCGAAAACTGTCAGATCTGGCGCTTGAAACGCTGCAACATGATATTGATCCAGTCTCCGCGCCTGACGATACGTTGATGGCATTGATCGAGCGCGAAGAAATACTCTTTAAGCAGCTGGAGCGCCACATTGTCAGTGCACACCTGGTAGAGCATGCCAACGGCTGGTCTAAAGATGTAGATGCTTTTATCAGCTTCTCTCTCAGTGTTCAGAACCGAAGAAAATCCAGAGCCGGGCACGCCTTGGAGAACCACTTGGAGTGGATATTTGGCAAGCACGGGTTACCGTTTGAGCGCGGCGCCAGAACCGAGAAACGCTCAAAGCCGGACTTCCTGTTTCCAGGCAGTGAAGCGTATCAACACGATGACTTTCCTTCTTCAAAACTTCATATGCTGGGCGTCAAAACCACCTGCAAGGACCGCTGGCGGCAGGTTCTGAATGAAGCGCAGCGTATTCCTTTAAAGCACTTGCTGACCCTTCAACCCGGCGTATCAGAGCATCAGCTTACGGAAATGAGGGATGCTGGCGTTCAGCTGGTAATTCCATCGCCGCTGCAGCTGTTTTACGCTCAAGGCAGCGTCGAGACGCTATCCAGCTTCATCGAATTTATTCGCGGGCACCACCATGGCGGACATTGTTGATCGTTCCACTCGGTCAAAAATGATGGCTTCTATCAAGGGCAAAAATACTGTCCCGGAGCGGTTCGTTCAGGCGGAGCTAGAGAAACGACATATTTCTTTTGACGCCCATGCGAAACACCTGCCAGGCAAGCCAGATCTTGTGATTCCTGTTTATCAGGTCGCTCTTTTTGTAAATGGCTGTTTCTGGCACCGTCATGAAGGCTGCTTCTATGCGACAACGCCCGCCAGCCAAAAGGAGTTCTGGCAGAACAAGCTCACCGAGACCGTACGCAGAGACGCACGCAAACAGGCCGAACTAGAGGCTCAAGGATGGCGCGTCATCGTTGTCTGGGAGTGTGGCGTGAAACACTGCCCGCAGGAGTTCGAGGTGGTGGTAGATGCTATCGAGGGTGAAATTGCCCTTTCAGAGTGGCCCGAAAAACCGCCACGTGTCAGGGACTAACGTACTAGCGACGCTATTATCACGAAGGGCCAAGTTCCCAATCGCGGCATTCTCTCTAAATACGTTAGCTTTTTAAAAACCAAAGAAGCTAATGGGTGCAACAAATAGTACGGAAAACTATTTTCCTGGTGGCTTAACAATTATTGCAACCGTAGATGGTAAACACGCTTATTACTAATGACTAAAACTTAGAGCTTGGTCATATTGTTACGTCGACATTACTCAATATTCTGAATCTGCTCCCGCATCTGCTCAATCAGCACTTTAAGTTCTACCGCGCAGCGAGTGCTTTCGGCCACGATGGATTTGGATGAAAGCGTGTTGGCTTCGCGATTTAACTCCTGCATCAAAAAATCCAGGCGGCGGCCTTTAGGGCCTGTTTGAGTGAGCTGGCGGCTGACTTCTTCGACATGGGCCGTGAGGCGGTCGAGCTCTTCGTCTACATCGGTTTTTTGGGCCACCAGTACCAGCTCAGCTTCCAGGCGCTGGGGGTCGAGTTCCGTTTTGGCTATCTCCAGACGCTCCAGCAGTTGAGCACGTTGGCGCTCTAATAGCTGGGGTAACAGGCTTTTGACCGTAGCGACCTGTTCGCTTACCGCGGTAAGGCGTGTGCTGATCATTTCGGCGAGTTTGTCGCCTTCACGGGCTCGGGCATCGATGAGTTCCTCCAGCGCTTGCTCAAATAACGTTTTGGCAGCGGCTTTGATGGCGAACTGATCCAGGTGTTGGGTTTCCATCACGCCAGGCTGGTTTAAAAGCTCAAGCGTGGTGGGCGGTACGGCGCTGGGCACGTGCTGCTGGATCGTCGTAAGCGCATCAGAAATCGCGGCCAAGCGTGCGGTATTTACCGTAGGGGCCTGTACGGCTTCTGAGCTTTCAAAGCGTATGCTGCACTCTACTTTGCCTCGTGCCAGGCGGGTTCGCAGGGCTTCTCGGAGTAGCGGTTCGAGATCGCGCAGGCTTTCGTGTAGGCGAAAATGCGGTTCCAGGTAACGCTGGTTCACCGAGCGAATTTCGACGTGCAGCGTGCCCCAGGAAGCAGCCTCCTCAATACGGGCAAAGGCGGTCATGCTGTGTACGCGACGTAAAGTGGCCATGGTGATTATCCTTTGAGAACGCGTTTTCCTCAGTCTACCCGATAAGGGCAGGCTTAAACGTGAAGACGTGTACAATAGGAGGCTTTTCCTAGTTACGCGCTTATTGTGAAGTGCTTTTTGTGAGGTGCTATGCGTCCTGAAGTTGTTCGCCCCAGTGGTCGCGAGGCCAACCAGTTGCGTGAGATCCGCCTGACCCGCGACTATACCCGTCATGCGGAAGGCTCTGTACTGGTTGAGTTTGGCGATACCAAAGTGCTGTGTAATGCCAGCGTAGAAATGGGCGTACCGCGCTGGCTGCGCGGCAAAAACCAGGGCTGGATCACCGCGGAATATGGCATGCTGCCCCGTGCGACCCACTCACGCAGTGGGCGTGAGGCGACACGTGGCAAACAGGGTGGCCGCACGCTGGAAATTCAGCGCTTGATTGGCCGGAGCCTGCGGGCAGCGGTCGACCTGAAAAAGATAGGCGAATTCACGATCACCGTGGACTGCGATGTCATTCAGGCAGACGGCGGCACGCGTACGGCGTCAATTACGGGTGGCTGTGTCGCGCTGGTGGATGCCATTCGTTATCTGCAGCGTGAGAAGAAGATTAAAAGCGATCCTTTCAAACAGTTGGTCAGCGCGATCTCAGTGGGTATCTATAAAGGCACGCCGGTGCTGGACCTTGACTACCCCGAGGACAGCAAGGCCGATACCGATTTGAACGTGGTGATGACCGAAAGCGGCGAGCTGATTGAAGTACAGGGCACGGCCGAGGCAGGCGCGTTTAACCGCACGGAGCTAAACGCCATGCTGGACCTGGCCGAAAAGGCGGGCTCTGAGCTAATTGAGCATCAGCGTGAGGCGCTGGGTGTTCGTGGTTAGGCCGTTTAATCGCCAACGCAATGAGCCGACCATGGTCCATGGCCGGCTCATTGGTTAACGACGACGCGGGAAAGATGCTTAAAGGGCGAGATCGTACTCGACAATTAGCGGGGCGTACTCGGAGAAAGTTGCCTCTTTATCGATCCATGCGTCGACCACGTGACGACGGAAGTTGGGGCCGACTAACTGATAGTCGATCCGCCACCCTTCCTGACGGCTGCGTGGCACTTCCTGGTCAAGCTTCGGCCACCAGGTGTATTCGCCAGCATCGCGATTGATTTCGCGGAAGGTGTCGATAAACCCTGTTGGGCCAAGCACCTGATCCATCCAGGCGCGCTCCTCAGGGCGGAAACCAGAGGTGAGCTGGTTATCCGACCAATTGGCCAAATCGACCGTTTTATGGGCCACGTTCCAGGTACCACAGATGATGTATTCGCGACGTTTGCGCGACATCTTCGTCAGGTACTCCTGGTACTGCTCCATAAACGCCTGTTTGGCTTTCTGGTCGCTGCCATCGGGCATCAAAAAGGTAGCAATGCTGAAGCGGTCATAATCCGCCTGCAGAAAGCGCCCTTCGTGATCGCACTGCGGAAAACCCAAGCCATACATGATCGCCTTGGGGATTTTGCGGCAGTAAAGCCCAACACCGGCGAACCCATCTTCTTCTGCATCCAGGAAATAGCCTTCATAGCCTTCCGGATAAAGAATATGGTCACCTAATTCAAAACTTTTTGCCTTGATGTTCTGCACGCAGACCACATCGGCGTCCTGCTGAGCCAGCCAGTCCAGGAAGCCACGGTCGACGGCATCACGTATACCATTAACATTGATGCTGGCAATTTTCATAAATCGTCCCTTTTGCGTCGCTGCTGTATGATACCCGACGTTTAGACGTTTGGGTAAAGAGACCAACCATTTCTTGCTATTTACCTGCGTTTTATTGTTGCCTTCAGGCTGACATGCACCCACCGCCTAATGAGGAACGCCGTGGCTACCACTCTACAACCCTATCAGCGCGAATTCATCGCCTTTGCCATTGAGCAGGGCGTTCTCAAGTTTGGTGAGTTTACGCTTAAATCTGGGCGAGTAAGCCCTTACTTCTTTAACGCTGGGCTATTCCAGACCGGCCGCGCGCTGGCCAAGTTAGGCCGTTTTTATGCCCAGGCCATTGTCGACAGCGACTTGAAAGCCGATGTGCTGTTTGGCCCAGCGTACAAAGGCATTCCGCTGGCGGCAGTGACCGCTGCGGCACTGGCGGATCATCACGACCAGGACATGCCCTACGCGTTTAATCGTAAGGAAGCCAAAACCCACGGCGAAGGCGGCAACATTGTGGGTGCGCCACTGGCGGGCGATATCCTGATCATTGATGATGTGATTACCGCCGGTACGGCCATCCGCGAAGTCATGAGCCTGATTGAGCAAAGCGGTTCCCGGGCAGGCGGCGTAATCATTGCCCTGGATCGCCAGGAGCGCGGCCAGGGCGAGCAGAGCGCCATCCAGGAAGTCCAGGCCGAGTATGGCATGCCGGTGGTGAGCATCGTTACGCTTGAGCAAGTACTTACTTACCTTGAAGAGCATGCTGGTAGCGAAATGCTCGCCTATGCAGAAGCCGTGCGTGCTTATCGTGACCGCTATGGTATTGCCGCCTAGCTAAGTAGCAAGTGCGCCAGCAAAACCTTGCTGGCGCCACGCTTCATAGCTCACAATAGCCACCGCGTTGGAAAGGTTTAGGCTGCGATTATTGGGCTGCATGGGAATGCGTAGCTTTTGGGCGTCTGGCAGCGCCTGATGCACCTCGGCAGAGAGACCAGCCGTTTCAGAACCAAACAGCAGTACATCGCCAGCCGCAAAATCTGCCTCGCTGTGGGGCCGTGTACCCTTGGTGGTAATTGCCCAAATTCGCCGCTCAGGCAGAGCTTTTTGGAACGCAGCAAAATCAGCATGACGCGTCACATTCGCCAAGTCGCGGTAATCAAGCCCAGCACGGCGCAGCTTTTTTTCTTCAAGATCAAAGCCCAGCGGCTCGATTAAATGTAAACGACAGCCATTGTTGGCTACCAGGCGCATGATATTACCCGTGTTGGGTGCCATACGCGGCTCAAACAGCGCTACTTCAAACATCACCACCTGCCTATCCATATTGTGCGCGTAGAAACGCCTGATTGTAGATGAAAAACCGCCAAGGATAACGTGCCTAATGACGCCCTCGCCCCCGCAATCCATTCTTAGCCGCATTAAAGGCCTTAACCCGCGCCAGCAGGAAGCCGTGCGTTACATTGATGGCCCCTGCCTGGTATTAGCGGGCGCGGGTTCCGGCAAAACCAGCGTTATCACCACCAAGATTGCGTATCTGGTTCAGGAATGTGGAATGAGTGCGCGCCGGATTGCGGCGGTCACGTTCACCAACAAAGCCGCCCGCGAGATGAAAGAGCGCGTAGGGCAAATGTTGAAAGGCAAGGAGGGTCATGGCCTTACCGTCTCCACCTTTCACACCCTGGGGCTTAATATTATTCGTGGCGAGCTGAAGACGCTGGGGTACAAGCCGGGGTTTTCGCTGTTCGACCCGGAAGATGCCAAGGCGCTGCTGCGTGACCTGATGAACAAGGACGCCCAGGTCGACGCCGAGCAGATCAATGCCGTGCAGAGCAAAATATCCACCTGGAAAAACGACCTGGTGCTGCCCAGCGACGCGCTTTCCTTTGCCGCCGATGACGATGAACACTTTGCTGCTCGAGTCTATGAAGCCTATAACCGTCATCTCAAAGCCTACAACGCGGTGGATTTTGATGACCTGATTCTGTTGCCCGTCGTGCTCTTGAAAAACGATGCCGAGGCACTGGCGCGTTGGCGGCGCAAGATTCACTACATGTTGGTGGATGAGTACCAGGACACCAACGTGTCCCAGTATTTGCTGGTGAAGCTTTTAATGGCCGAGCGCTCGACCTTTACCGTGGTGGGCGACGACGATCAGTCAATCTACGCCTGGCGTGGTGCGCGCCCCGAGAACCTGATCACGCTGGGCGAGGACTTCCCGCGCCTGAAGGTGATCAAGCTGGAGCAGAACTACCGCTCAACCGGGACAATTCTACGCGCGGCCAACACGCTGATTGCCAATAACCCGCACGTCTACGATAAAACCTTGTGGTCGGATATGGGCGACGGTGCACCGATTCGGGTGATTGTGAATCGCCATGAAGAAGCGGAGTCTGAGCGGGTGGCTAGCGAAATGCTGACTCGGCGTATCAAGGAAAAGGCTGAATGGCGCGACTTTGCCGTCCTTTATCGCGGCAACTTTCAGGCACGGCTTTTAGAGCTCAAGCTTCAGCATTACCAAATTCCCTACAAGCTGTCCGGCGGCACGTCGTTTTTCTCGCGTAATGAGATCAAGGACGCCATGGCCTATCTGCGCCTACTCATCAATCCTGCCGACGATAACGCTTTTTTGCGGATAGTAAACGTACCGCGCCGTGAGATTGGGCCAGGCACGCTTGAGAAACTGGCTAACTATGCCACCGAACGGACGATTTCCCTGTTTGCAGCGTGTCATGAAATGGGCCTGGAACAGACGCTACCCACCCGCGCTGTCGAGCGGTTAAGCCGGTTCACCCACTTTATCGACGGTGTGCGCAAACGCATGGATCAGGGCGATGCAATTGCCGCTATCCGCGACATGTTGCGTGATATGGATTACGAAGCGTGGCTTTATCAGAACGCCAGTGCGCCCACTATTGCTGAACGGCGTATGGCCAACGTGTGGATATTGATCGACCAGTTGGAAAAGTCGCTAAACCGTGACCCGGAAGAGGATACCGCCTCAGAGACGACTGAAACCGATAGCGTGGAGGCGGCAATTTCCCGGCTGGTGCTGCGCGATATCCTGGAACAGCAGGCCGAAGAGGATGACTCGGACCGCGTACAGCTGCTCACCATGCACGCTTCAAAAGGGCTTGAGTTCCCGCATGTCTACCTGCTGGGCCTTGAAGAGGACCTGCTGCCCCACCGCAATGCTATTGAAATGGGCACGGTGGAAGAGGAGCGCCGCCTGGCCTACGTGGGTATTACCCGGGCGCGGCGCACGCTCACGCTCACGCTTGCCCGCCAGCGCAAAGCCTACGGTGAGCTGATGGATTGCCAGCCCAGCCGTTTTCTGGATGAACTGCCCGGGGAAGACCTGGAGTGGGAAGGTCGAGCGGATAAAGAGGACCCGGACAAGAAGCAGGCGCGCGGCAAGGATGCAATTGCCGGGCTGCGCTCTCTGTTGGGGTAACGACCAGACCAAACTATCCACAGGTGGAACACCGGAACCGCTTGTGGACAGGCTATTCGACCTCTTCGATCATGTAGTCGACCGCTGCCCTGATCTCATCATCGCTGAAATTAAACCGACCGCCCTTGGGCGGCATCGCACCAATCCCCTTAATGGCGTTGACGTAAAGCGTGTCAGTGCCTTGAGCAAGCCGTGCAGTCCAGGCGGCGTTATCGCCCGTTGCCGGAGCGCCCGCAATGCCTGCCGCATGGCAGGCGCCACAGCCTGCCCTGGCATACAGCGCTTCACCATCGTATTGGGCGGCGATATCTTCCGGTTCAGGCTCCTCTGGCAAGGAAGCATCAGGTTCAGGCTGGGCCACCGCACGTTGGCATGTTTGTCCTTGCAGGCAGAGCTTGCCAACTGGCGCAAGGCGCTCGGCAAGCGCTGCATCCTCGGCCTCTGCATCAGCAAGTGCGGCGCTCGATAGCACTCCTAACGCAACTATCCCGCCCAGCATACATTTGAAATTCACCCTGCCCCCTTGGCGTTTATCGCCATAATAGCGGCGTTTAATCCTGTATCGATAACCGTGTTCCAGGAAAATATACTAGGAGATAATATCTTTTTTTTCACAGATAGCCAGAGGGCGATAGGTGAGAGTCACCTATCGGGTGACGTAATAACAAAAGGGTCTAAACGGTGATTTAAAGGCCTACCTACGGTTAGAAGATCAGCTTAAAGACGCCCGTAAGAGTAAGAAGCCCCACGGCAAAAATAAAGATGATAATCCACAGCAAAATTTTCATAACGTTTCCTCCATGAATAAAAGAAGCATTCCTCAATACCACGCTCACAGTATAGAAGAAAAATTAAAAAAGCAGGCTTAATGTTACCTTTCGAACAGAGAAATTCTCGTGCTTCATCATGGGCTTGAAGCGGTAAGCTAGGCATTTTTCCAGGCAAGCAGGCGCTGCTCGGCATAACCGATGAACCCCGCCTGTTGATAAAGGCGCCAAGCGGGCGTATTGCGAGCATCGACGGTCAATATCATCTCGTTTGCCCCTTGGTTAATTGCCAGGTTAAAAGCCTCGGTTAGCACGTTTCGACCGATGCCCTTACTGCGCCATTGCGCCGTGACGCCCATTAATAAAAGCTCCCAGCAGTGAGCCGACCGCGGCGCTAACAGCAACACGCCCACCTGCTCATCGCCCAGGTTAACGCTGTACCAGTGGTTCGGCGCCGTAGGTGCCTGGTCATAAAAACCGGCTAGCAGCGCTTCGCTGGAAAGTGATTCTCGCAGTGCTGGGCAGTCCAGCGAGCCTTGGCTAATGGAACCGATCAGGGCGGTTTGCGCGGCGGCGCTTAGCTCACTAAAAGGCGCTAGCCGAATTGGTGAATCCGTTGAAGGTACCGCCTCCGTGCCCGCCAGCGTAATGGACAAATAGTGTAGCTCAGCCAAGCGCACCATATTATGCGCAAGCAGCGTTGCCTCCCACGCATAGTGGCTGGGCGGCAAGACCACGTGGCAAAGCGTTATTTCCTGCGCGGTTACCCAATCATGAGCAGCGCTTAGTAAGGCTTGGCTTGCTGGATCATCCTGGCAAGGAAGCCATAGCTGTGCGGTGGCGTGAGCGAGCGGCTGCACCCACAGCGCACCGCTAATACGGCCGTGCTGCTGATAGACCCATAGCCCGTCCCAGGCTGCCTGCGAGGCTGATGTTAAGGCGGTGTGCAGCGTCGATTGCAAGGACGGCTCATGCACCGCCGCCAAGTGAAGCAGGGCTTCCCTACGCTGCGTTGAAGGGCAAATACTCACAAATGCACTATCGACCGTCGGCTTCATTAGTAATCAGGGCGCCACTGTGTTGCTTTCGTTGATGTTAATCCTGACTGACTCCCCCTAACGATGCTACCTTTTGTTACTTCTTACCGGGCCGTTGCTACAGGAGTGACTAACACCATGCGCATACTGCTGGTTGAGGACGACGCCAGCTTGTCTTCGGGCATTCGCCTGGCGCTCAAGCCGGAACACTATACGGTTGATCACCTGGATAATGGCAATAGCGCCCTTATGGCACTAAAAGAGGCTGAGCCGTTTGATGCTGTCATTCTCGATTTGGGCTTGCCGGGTTTGGATGGCCTCCACATTATCAAGGCGGTACGCCGCCAAGGCAGCCAAATTCCGATATTGGTACTCACCGCCCGCGACGGTATCAATGACCGCATAGCAGGGCTGGATGCTGGGGCCGATGATTACCTGGTCAAGCCCTTTGAAGTAGAAGAGCTCAAGGCCCGTTTACGGGCACTGCTAAGGCGTAGTCAGGGGCAATTGGATAATTACCTGGAGTGTCGCGGCATCCGCCTGGAACCGCTTACCCTAAGCGTCAGCTATCAAGATAACGTCATTACCCTTTCACGGCGCGAATTTACCCTGTTACAGGAATTTATGGGCCACCCGGGCCGGGTCTTTACCCGCGATACACTGACCAGCCTGATTTATGGCTGGGATGAGGATGTCGAGAGCAACGCCATTGAAGTTCATATTCATCATTTACGGCGCAAGCTGTTCCCTGAGGTGATTCGCACCGTACGTGGCATTGGCTATGTGATGGATAAAGCGCCGCCGGGAGGCGAACAGTGAACTCTATCCGCCGGCGAACCTTAGGGCTCACACTGCTGCTGTTTCTACTCAGTATTATGGTCATTAGCGTGGTTAGCTACCGTTACGCCACGCACGAAATTCAGCAGTTGCACGATGCAAGCCTTGCCCGTCACGCGCATCTTTTGGGTGAGCTCATGCAGGCGCCTATTCCGCCCGCGTATCAGCAGGCACTTCTGCAAAGCGTAGAAAATACGCTGCAAACCAAGCAGCGCAATCCTGAAGCGCTCGTCTTTCAACTGTGGGAAGGCGATGAACTACTGCTGCGCTCAACCGATGCACCATTAGCGCCGCTTGCCGTATCGCAAAGTGGCTACACCCGGCAACAGTACCAGGGGCAAACGTGGCAAACCTACACGCTTTCGCTTGCCGAGGGGCGCAGGGTCATTGTGGGTGAGCGTGACGATATCCGCTTACGTTTGGTCAGGCGGGTAGCGCTGCGTACGCTGCTGCCCGAATTTATGGGGCTAATCGTCTTAACGTCTTTATTGTGGTGGAGCATCGGTTGGGGGCTTTCACCGCTGTCGAGAATGGCAGAGCAAATCCGCAACCGAGACCCACATAATCTTCAACCCCTTAAGCTTGCGCCTCTGCCGTACGAGCTGGCGACTATTTCCGGTGCACTCAATCGCCTGTTGATGCGCATCCAGCGTTTACGCGAGCGCGAAAAACGTTTTATCGCCGATGCCGCCCATGAACTGCGTACGCCGCTTGCCGTACTCGACCTTCATGCCCAAAACGCCTTGGCCGCAGAAAGCCCACAGGACCGTGAGGAGTCGCTTCATTATTTGCGCCAAGGCGTTGCCCGTTCGACACATTTGGTCAGCCAGCTGTTAACGCTGGCAAGGCTTGACCCGGATGAAACAAGCCTGCCATTACGCCCTGTTGATGCGCTGTTTGAGGTACGTGACGCGCTGGCCAAGCTACTTCCCCTCGCCCAGCAACAGCAGCAAACGCTGCAGCTAGAGGCCGATGAACAAGGCCAGAGGGCGTTAAACGAAGTCCCTGGCACCTTGGGAGCACTCGTACAAAACCTGGTGGGCAACGCCATTCAGCACTCTCCCCCTCAAGGAACTATCCACGTGCAGCTTAAGGCGGAATTGAGCGCCATTATTTTAGTAGTGGATGACCAGGGCCCGGGGATTCCTTTATCAGCTCGCAAGGCCGTTACAGAGCGCTTTCACCGCGCAGGCCCCGGCGCCGGGTCAGGATTGGGATTATCCATTGTGGAACGGATAGTGGCGCAGCATGCGGGCAGCCTGGTATTTGATGATGCGCCAGGGGGCGGTTTGCGCGTACAGGTCACGCTTAATCGCCACAGCGGCCAAGGCTAGTTTTCAAGCCTTAAGGTTCCGATAAGAATTAACTGTGACTCTGAGGGTACCAGGCTGATTGGCAGTAAGCCGTTGGCCAAATAAAAATGGAGGTTCCCTGATGAATCAAGTGGCTTTTGCACCTAAAACGTTAATTAAATTCAGCGCCGCTCCCCGCCTTAAGTCGCCGAGTGCCAAGCGGTTAACGACTGAAAGTTCAGCGCTGGATGTACTTACCGACTTTCAAACGCTGAAACCTCATTCAGTCGCCGCCGACACGCCTGTTGATGAGGCACATCTCAAAATGCGTTATAGCGGTGTGCGGCTTCTGTTTGTAACCGACAAAAATGAGCACTGCATCGGTATTCTTACCGCCAAAGAGTTGATCGGCACACGCCGTATTAACCTGGCCATGCAGCAGCGCAATCTTGACCGCGACGAAATAACCGCGGATATGATCATGACCTCTTGGGATAAACTCAGTGCGATGACGCTGGAACAGCTCTCGGCGCTGACGATTGAAGACCTTGTCCTGGTCATGGAAGACGTGACTGAACAGCACCTGTTGATCACTCAGTACGACGACCATAACGCACTGACCATTCGTGGCTTAATATCAGCCACCGATATTCAAAACACTGTGGGTAAGCAAGTCAGTACAGTGGTTCCCGTCGCGAGCAGCTTTGCCGATATTTGCCAAGTGATTACCGGTCACGACCTGTAAGTTTAAAAGTATCCGTTAGCTGTTGTTAAACGTATTTATCATCTAAAACGCCCCTTACCAAAAACGGTAAGAGGCGTTTTTTAGTGTTCTATCAATAACGTGTTAATCCCTAAAGATTAACACCTAACCACTAGAACATGGAGGCGTTGATAAATAAGTGTGTCGCTACACTCGCGGCATAACCCAGAAAAATAGCCGGCACCCAGCGCAAGTGAACCATAAAGGTATAAATACCCCGTGCCTGGCCCATCAAGGCAACGCCAGCCGCTGACCCCATGGCGAGCAGGCTTCCCCCAACACCAGCGGTAAGCGTAATCAGCAGCCAGTTGCCTTCAGACATATCGGGCGCCATGGAAAGCACGGCAAACATGACTGGAATGTTATCCACCACGGCTGAAATCAGCCCTAACACAACGTTAGCCCAGATGGGATTCCAACTGCCATAGAGCGTTTCAGACAGCAGGCTTAAATACCCCATAAAGCCAAGCCCGCCCACACACAGTACGACGCCGTAGAAGAACAGCAGCGTATCCCACTCAGAACGTGCGATACGGCTAAAGATATCAAACGGCACCACGCTGCCTAATTGCTCCAGCTTCTTCCAGTCGCCGCGGCGTGAATAACGTACCCGTTTACGCTCTAACGAGCGCGGCAGGCTGCGCCGCAGGTAGTATCCAAAGAACTGCAGTAGTCCTAAACCAAACATCATGCCCATTGCAGGCGGCAGGTGCAGAACCGAGTGGCAGAGTACGGAGATGGCAACGGTCAGCAAAAACAGCGCAATGATCCGGCGTGCGCCCCGCTTGAGCCAGACGTTTTCAGTAAGCGCTGCCGGTTGGCGGTTAACAATAAAGAAGTTCATGATGACCGCAGGCACCATAAAGTTAACGATAGCGGGTAATAACAGTACAAAGAAGCCGCTAAACGGCACTTGTCCTGCCTGCCAAACCATCAGCGTAGTGATATCCCCAAAGGGGCTAAATGCGCCGCCAGCATTGGAAGCCACCACCACGTTGACGCAGCATAGGCTAATAAACTTGTTATCACCTTCAGCCACTTTCAGGATTACCGCGCACATCAGCATAGCCGTGGTCATGTTATTGGCTATCGCAGAAATACCAAATGCGAGAAAACCGGTAATCCAAAAAAGGCTGCGGTAGCTAAACCCTTTACGCACCAACCAGGCACGCAATGCGTCAAATATACGCCGCTCTTCCATGGCGTTGATATAGGTCATCGCCACCAGCAAAAACAGCAATAGTTCGGTGTATTCGAGCAACGTTTCCCGAAAAGCGATTTCTGCCTCTTCAGGCATACCGGCCTGCACATACACCCATGCCACAATGGCCCAAATAAGCCCCGCCGCTACCAGAACTGGCTTGGATTTACGCATGTGGAGAAGCTCTTCAGACATTACCAGAGCATAGGCAAGTACAAAGATACCCACACACGTAATACCGGCAAGAGAGAGCGTTAAATTCAGTGGGCCAGCAGCGGCATAAGAGAGGGAAGGAAAGACAACAGCACAGAGAGCAATCAACAACCAAGCGACCCGGCGAGCTGAGAGCCGAGGTGCAAGGACGTTTTGTGGTTTCATGACAGCGTGATCCTGACAGATGTGGGGGGAGAGCGTGGCACCATGATAAGCACGCTAATAAACTGCTGCAACGCAGCGCCGACTCACAAGGTGCGCCTAATTGTCGCACCTTGTAACGCTGTTTTATAGTGTCCGAACAACTTATTACATTTGCTCATTCAATGGGCCATACGCTTCTTTTTTCAGGACAGCAGATCACAGGAATAATGGCTGTTAAAAAATCAGATCGTCGTTCAGCCGCTATAACAATGCTGGTATTACTTAAGACAGGATGCCAGTGTGTGTAACGCCACCGTATTTTTATTTCTAGTTGTATCAATCGTTAGTATCGTTAATAAACACGCTCTCACTAACGCGATAGTACGCTGGATAAGTCCCCCATGTACTCAAAGAGCAAATACCCTCCTGTAAAAGACCATCAAACAAAAAAGGAGCCCGCTGATGGATGCATATTTAGACAATATCCATGACATCTTGCAAAAGCTTAAGGATTACCTTGAGGGGAATGAAGATGAAGTGATCGCAACGCTGCAGAGCGTAGCACGTGGTGACTTAGACATGCCCGAAACCATCACTCCCAAGGAAGAGGAGCTCTTTCGGGCGCTTTGCGGCTGGATGGTAGCAAAGAGGCCAACACAGATCCTGGCGATACTTCAGCCACTATTGGCTGATCCTAACCTTTTAAGTAGAGGCATTACGCTTAATGATATTGAAAGCGTAATGCCTAAAGGACTGCCACCTAAAGATATTATCGACACAATTAAAACAAATAGGCGAGACTTAATCCGACAAGCACTCCTCCTAGTAAGCTATATTTTCTACGACGATCTCCACTACCCACAGCCTGAAACCAGCGTTTATGATATTTCAGAAAACTCCTTCCAAAAGCTCAAATGGCTTTACCGCTACTGGTTCAATCAACTTGAAGTGGCTGAAAAAGGGGCAGGACTAGAAGACTTCTTGGCGTCA
This sequence comes from Halomonas sp. AOP30-A1-24, assembly GCF_052378165.1. Taxonomy (NCBI): domain Bacteria; kingdom Pseudomonadati; phylum Pseudomonadota; class Gammaproteobacteria; order Oceanospirillales; family Halomonadaceae; genus Halomonas; species Halomonas sp. AOP30-A1-24. The sequence goes on along the minus strand of NZ_JBQSXL010000014.1, from coordinate 58,705 downwards.
CGGGTACTGGATTTCCGGATTGTCGATCACCCTAATAATTATCCTGTTTCGACAACTTCTATTTCATGCGCGGGGGATCTGCTTGCCGTCGATGTTCTAACACCAGACAACACACCTCACCTGTTTGATGAAATCACCGATTTCTACAGCACCACCGATATTGTCAGCGCTAACCTGGAATCCACCGTTGACAAGAACAGTCTCGTGGGGCGCACCCAAGCATCGGGACAACCGGCGCGTATGAATACCTCTGAGGCAATGTTCCAGAAGTTTCGCAACGAAGCAAAAATCAACTATTTCAGCACGGCGACCAACCATGCCATGGACTGGGGCGAACAGGGTGTACTTGCCACCCTCGATGTGCTCAAAAAATCAGGCGCCTACTATTCTGGCACTGCCGCAAGCCAGGCTGAACAGGATGATGTCGTCGTCGTCGATAAAAACGGCATTAAGGTTGCTTTGCTGGCGTTTACCTTCGACCTTAATGGCTACAAGATTCCCGCTGACAAGCCGTACCTTGCCAACGAGGTGCGCTTCAACGATGCTGATCCAGCCCCTGATTACTCACTGATTAAGAAGCAGGTGGCGGCAGCAAAAGCCAGAGGTGCAGAGTGGATCATCGCCTACTGCCACTGGGGGTGGGAATTTGAGATGTACCCGCATGTGAATATCAGAGAAGCCGCCCACAAGGTGATTGACTGCGGTGTTGACACGATTCTTGGCAACCATGCCCATGTCAGCCAACCGGCGGAAGCTATCCCCCGCCCAGGCAAGCAGGATGCACTGGTGGTTTACGCGTTCGGTGACTTCGTCAGCTATCACCCGGAAAGCCGCAATTCAAAGCTTGCCTATATTGTTAAATTCGACATTGTGAAGGTCTACGATGCTATAGAATTGGCTAACCTTCAGGCCCTACCCATTTATATTGTCAATGAGAAGCTGGGTGGTACTCGCTACGACTGCCGTATCGTCAAATTCCATGACGTTTTGAAAAACCCGGATGAGTACGGTCTAACCGAGCTGGAGAAAAGTCAGCTGCCGCATTTGGAAGAAAAAGTGTGGCACGCGGTACTCTCGCCACTTGCGAGGCTCGGTACACGTTAGAAGCGAACGAAAACGTAGAGTAATAGGCGGATCACACTGAACGTCATGCTAACCAGCGAACCATTCTCACCCCTAAAGGTTGGACACTTCATCCAACCTTTAGGGTATTGCCGTAAGAGCATTCAACGAACCGCTTGATACCAGACGGCAGTGGTCTACTCCACAGTCACGCTTTTCGCCAGGTTACGCGGCTGATCGACATCGGTGCCTTTAAGCACTGCGACGTGGTAGCTCAAAAGCTGGAGAGGAAGCGTATATAAAAGCGGCGCCAAGGCTTCGTGAATATGCGGCAGCTCAATGACTCGGATATTGTCATGCGGCTTGATACCCACGTTCTCATCGGCAAATACAAATAGCTGGCCGCCCCTGGCACGGACTTCCTGCAGGTTGGATTTTAGCTTTTCCAACAGGTCGTCATTGGGTGCGACGGATATCACCGGCATCTCGCTATCTACCAGCGCCAGCGGGCCGTGCTTAAGCTCACCGGCTGGGTACGCTTCTGCGTGAATATAGGAGATTTCCTTAAGCTTAAGCGCGCCTTCCAGTGCAATCGGGTAGTGCGCACCACGGCCCAAGAACAGCGCATGGTGCTTTTCAGCAAATGCCTGGGAGAGCTGCTCAATCTGGCTGTCCAGGGCCAGTACTTGTTGGCAAATATCAGCAAGCGAATGCAGCGCCTTCACAATACCTGCATGCTCTTCCTGCCCCTTCGCTTTGCTTATCGCCAGCGTTAGAAGCAATAGTGCCACCAACTGAGTGGTAAACGCTTTTGTGGAGGCAACGCCAATTTCCGGGCCTGCACGGGTCATCAGGGTCATGTCTGATTCACGCACCAGGGAGCTTCCCGGCACGTTGCAAATAGCCAGCGAGCCTACATAGTTCAAGGTCTTGGCAAAACGCAGTGCCGCCAGCGTGTCAGCGGTTTCACCCGACTGGGAGAGCGTTACGAATAACGTATCTGCAGGTACGACCGGGTGGCGGTAACGATACTCGGAGGCCACCTCAACCTGTACCGGCACGCCCGCGTAACGTTCAAGCCAGTAGCGGGCCACCATCGCCGCGTGATAACTGGTGCCACAGGCAATGATATGGACCTGGCGGGTTTTCTGGAAAAGCGCTTGAGCATCAGGACCAAAGCTCTCGACCAACACACTGTCCGCGCTCAAACGCCCTTCCAGGGCCGCCTCAATCACGGTGGGCTGCTCGAAGATTTCTTTAAGCATGTAGTGGCGATAGTTGCCTTTGCTAGCAACACCATCGCCATGCTCAAAAACGTGTACCGACCGTGTTACCGAGCTGCCGTCTTTATCGACAATCCGGATAGTACCCTTTTCGCTTAACTCGACCACATCGCCTTCTTCCAGATAAATAAAGCGATCCGTTACTTGTAGCAAGGCAAGCGGGTCTGAGGCTAAAAATGCTTCCCCCATACCCACACCTACCACCAGCGGGCTTCCTTGGCGTGCACCTACTACGACGCCCGGCTCCTTGACACTCATAACGCCCAGCGCATACGCCCCGCCCAGACCATTCACAATTTGCTGGGTTGCCTCAAACAAGCAGAGACCACTCTGCAACTTGTCCGCTAGCAAATGCGTAATGACTTCGGTGTCGGTTTCCGAGCTAAACGTATAGCCACTTGCCTGCAGCGTCTCTTTTATATATTCGTAGTTTTCAATAATGCCGTTATGCACCACGCTGACGCAGTCACCGCTATGGTGCGGGTGGGCATTGGCTTTTGAAGGCTTTCCGTGAGTTGCCCAGCGCGTGTGAGCAATCCCTGACGCTCCCGGCAGCGGTGCACTATTCAGCTCGTTCTCAAGGGCTGCGACCTTACCAACTGCGCGATGACGAGTAAGCTGGTTATGATCGTTCAACACCGTCATGCCCGCTGAATCGTAACCGCGATACTCCAAGCGCTTAAGCCCTTCCAACAGTATGTCTTGCACGTTACGTTGCGCTACAGCAGCGACGATGCCACACATAAACCGTTCTCCCAGGATAAATTAAAGTAGCGATGTACCACGCGTTTACTTGCCAGCTTTAGTAGGACGCACCCAATCGGCCTTTTCCAGCTGCTTGCCTCGCGTCACCGCTAAGGCATGCTCACGGACATCTTTTGCTATGGTGGATCCAGCGCCTATGGTTGCGCCTGCCCCCACACTAACCGGGGCTACCAGTGCGCTGTTAGAGCCAATAAAGGCATGATCGCCGATCTCAGTGTGATGCTTGTTAGCGCCGTCATAGTTGCACGTAATCGTGCCCGCCCCAATATTAACGTCACGCCCCAAGCGGGCATCGCCAACATAGCTTAAGTGGTTAATTTTGCTACCCTCGCCTACCTCGGCGTTTTTGGTTTCTACAAAATTGCCCACCTTGGCATTAACCGCCAAGCGCGTACCGGGGCGCAGGCGCGCATAAGGCCCCACCTGGTTATGGCCAGCCATCTTCGTTTGATCAATAACAGTGTGGCTATCAATGCTACTTTCAGCACCGATGGCACTGTTTTTGATCACGCAGTAAGGCCCTACACTAACGCCATCACCCAGCGTCACGTCACCTTCAAAAATGCAGCCCACGTCAATAAACACGTCGTGACCACAGGTGAGGCTTCCGCGCACGTCGATCCTTGCAGGATCAGCCAGTGCCACGCCCTGTTCCATTAGCAGGTCCGCTTGGCGCGCTTGGTAAACGCGTTCTAACCGCGCCATTTGGGCACGATTATTAACCCCTTCTACTTCAACGGCGTGAGCTGGCTGCTCGGTGCAAACTTTAATCCCCTCTTTAGCCGCCATTTCGATCACATCGGTCAGGTAGTATTCACCCTGAGCATTGTCAGCGGAAAGCTTAGGCAACCAACGCGCCAGTTGGGCACTGGTCATCGCCATGATGCCGGTGTTGCATTCGGTGATGGCACGCTCGGCGTCGTTGGCATCTTTTTGCTCTACAATCGCCACCGCATCGCCCGCCGCATTGCGCACAATACGGCCGTACCCCGTTGGATCGTCCAGCGTAACCGTCAGCAGCCCCATCTGTTGTTCGTTCACATGGGCCAACAGCGCTGTCAACGTTTCACTTTGAATGAGCGGTACGTCGCCATACAGTATCAAAACAATGCCGTCACCCAGTTCATTCAGTGCTTGAGCAGCGGCGTGCCCCGTGCCTTTCTGCTCTTCTTGCACGGCAAACGTGATGTTTTCATCCGCCAATGCGTGACGCAGCTGCTCAGCGCCGTGACCAATGACGACCTGCGTGCGCGCAGGGCTTAGGCTCGCCGCGGTTTCCAACACGTGCGACACCATGGGTTTGCCCGCCAAGGAGTGAAGCACCTTCGGCATGTGTGAGCGCATCCGCGTGCCTTTACCCGCTGCGAGAATTACTACATCTAGCGCTTTTTGCATTCTCATTACCCTTCTTCTGCGTGACGCACGTTAGGAGACGCCCACTGACCAATACCGCTTTCATTGATGAGTTCTTCGCCAAACTCATCAACAAAAGCAGGGCTTGCAATACTCTGCCACTGGTCGCCATCGCGGATCAGCATTAATACACTCAGATTCTGCGCAACGGCCACTTCCATACCGGTATCGCTGTCTTCTACCAATAACGCGGTGGCCCAGGCATCGGCCCAGGCGTTGGATGGATGGAAAACCGATACCGATGCAAGATTATGCGAGACAGGCTGCCCGGTACGTGGATCAATGGTATGTGAAAAGCGCTGCCCATCAGCCTCAAAGTAATTGCGATAATCCCCAGAGGTCGCTACCGACATATCGTGAAGAGGCACAATATGCTGTGCTTGTGGCGCGCTGCTTTGCGGCGTTTCAATGCCTACGCGCCAAGGCGTCTCTTGATCATCACGATAGCCGTGCGCCAGCATATCTCCCCCCAGGTTGATTAAATAACCCTGAATCCCTTGCTGGTTTAGGTACGCTGCCACGCGGTCGGTTGCATGTCCCTTGGCGACACCGGAAAGATCCACATAAACGTCACGCTCACGGCGCGCCTGCATGGCCTGAGTATCGATCGCTACAGCATCAAAGCCCACTTCGGCCAAGCGCTCGGCCAACTGGTGCTCCGAAGGGGCTTCTTGCGGGCGAGCCTCAGGACCAAAACTCCATAAATTGACCAGACCACCAACGGTCGTATCAAACGCGCCGTTACTTTGTTCAGACACCGAGCGGCTTATCGCCAGTACTTCAATTAGCTCGTTGGAAAGTGGCTGCCACTCATTCAGCGGCGCCTGGTTAAACAGGCTTAGTTCAGAGTCATCTTTATACGTCGACATGGACACATCGACACGTTCAAGCTCTTCCAAAAAACCGGCTTCCAGATGGCTGGCTTGCTCCTGGGTTAGCGGGTCACTAATGGTTACCTGATAAAACGTGCCAAAGATGCCGCCCTCTAAACGGACAGGCGACTCCAAAGGACGATCTTTTTCCGAACAGCCAACCAACAGTAACAGCGACATAATACATACCGCTTTTACTGTTAACCGTGTTGATTCAGGCATAAATAGGGTCATGAGCTTACTCTACATGTAAAAAAACCAGAGGAGCCACGCACCGAACAGTACGCGATAAACAACAAAAGGCTGCATCCCCATTTTTTTAATAATAACGAGGAAATAGTGAATACACAGGTACGCAATAACACCGGACAATAGCGTTCCGGCCGCCATGGATAGCCAATCGACTGACTGGGGCTGATGTAAAAGTTCAACGGCTTCTAACCCACCGGCTAATACGATTACCGGGATGGAAAGTAAAAAGGAGAACCGCGCAGCCCCTTCACGACTCATACCTACCAGAAGGGCGGCGGTGATGGTAATCCCTGAACGTGATGTGCCCGGAATGAGCGCCAACGCTTGGGCGCCGCCAATGATCAGCACATCTTTTAGCTGCATTTGGTATTCACTGCGGGTACCGCGTTTTTTCCAGTCGGCGTACCCCAGTAACAGGCCAAAGCCAATCAGGCTGAGCGCGATGATAACCGTGGAGCGCATATACACCGAGATAACATCACGAAGCAGAAAACCGATGATACACACAGGCAGCGTGGCAAGCGTGACCCAGATCGCGAGCTTGGCATCTTTATTGATCCCCCGGCCACGCAGCGCTGCCAGGCTGCTCGCTATCATTTGCCAAATTTCATGCCGGAAATAGACCACTACTGCGCTTAAACTGCCCAAGTGGAGCGCGACATCAAAAGCAAGCCCTTGGTCCTCCCAAGAGGTTAATACGGGTACTAAAATCAAGTGCGCCGAGCTTGAGACAGGTAAAAATTCCGTTATCCCTTGCACAGCGGCAAGTACCACTATTTGGAGCCACTCCATGGGTCATCCTATACATCAAAAGGGTGGTTGAATGACAATGGCGCATAAGGATACACCTCCATTAGGGGATTGTCCGCCATGGCTGCCATCGTTTTGTATTGCGTATTAGCCTGCTTAGAACAAAGGGCTTAAGAGATCATATTGCAGTGCGCTACAATAATGCTTTATTGAAAGCGCTCCCTTGTCAGGTATTCCATGACTCAGACCGTTGAAACGCCAGTGGTTCCCAACCACGAGCTAGATAATCAGGAAGCCAAGCGCGTCACCTATATCGGTGCCTGGTTGGATGGTGTGCTTAGTATTGTCAAAGTGGTGGTCGGTTTTTGGGTGGGCTCTGCCGCACTGATTGCCGATGGCATCCACTCGCTCTCCGACTTAATCACCGATGGTTTTGTACTGGCCGCCATTCATTACGGGCGTCAGGAGCCCGACAACGACCATCACTATGGTCACGGGCGCATCGAAACACTCACCACGCTGCTGTTGGGTAGCGTACTGATCTTTGTGGCAGGCGGTATTGCCTGGTCAAGCCTGGAGCGCTTGTTTAGCGGCACAGAAGTCACCGCGCCTGGCATCGTGGCGATTGTGATTACGTTTATTGCGCTGATCAGTAAAGAGTGGATTTTTCGCTACACCATGCGCGTCGCCAAGCGGGTAAAATCCAAGCTGTTGGAGGCTAACGCCTGGCACTCCCGTAGCGATGCCCTTTCTACTGCGGTGGTGCTGGTCGCACTGATTGGTGCTCAGTTTGGCTTGGGTTGGCTGGATGCCGTTGCCGCCATTGTGGTTGGCCTGCTGGTAGGCAAGGTTGGCTGGGATTTACTGTGGGAGTCTGCGCGGGAATTAGTCGATACCGCACTGCCTGAAGACACCCAGCGCCAAATGCACGACGTAGCCTGTAGCGTACCGGGCGTGGATAGCGTGCATGACCTTCGTACTCGCCAGTCGGCAGGCTGGGTAATGGTGGATTTGCATGTCGTGGTCGGGCCTAAAATCACCGTTTCAGAAGCCCATGAGATAGGTAATGAGGTCAGCCGCCGTTTACGTCATGAGTTTCCACTACTCACCGACGTTATTTTCCACGTTGACCCTGAAGACGACGCTGGAGAAGGGGACCCCAGCCGAATGCCTGGCCTGCCACTACGCCCGGAAGTTGAGGCCGCGCTTGATCAACGCTGGTATGCGCATCCGGTGTGGCGTACGTTAAACGAGCTTCAACTGCACTATCTGGATGACAAAGTGTCCGTATCGCTGATTATCGGCGATGCGGTACATCAGCCCCCGCAATGTTTGGCTAGCCAGCTCAAAGCGCTCGCCAGTGATATCGAGTGGCTTGGTCATGTGGAAGTCATGTTTATCACCCGAGCGGCCAGTAGCGCGATGCGCTAGCCGTTCGATAAACGCCAAATACTCAACCACCTGACGGGCCTTATGGTTTCAGTACGTAATGAATGCGCTTAACCTTACCTTGTTTGAAAGGCTCAACGCCGCCGCTGACACCCCTGCCTGGCTGGTCATGTTTGCTCATGGATGCGCCGTTGAATTGATGTGGCTATTACCTGCGCTACTGGTAGTCGGTTGGCTGCGCGGCAGTGAACAGCTCAAGCAGCCACTGCTGGAGGCGCTGATAGCGACGCTGCTGGCCTTAGCGATAAGTGGCATCATTGGGATGCTATGGCCGATGCCCCGGCCCTTTGCGGTACCGGCAGGCACCACGTTGATGGCCCATGCGCCAACCCCAGCCTTCCCCAGTAATCATCTAACGATCATTCTGACCATGGCCTTTAGCTTGATGCTGCACAGCTACACCCGACGTATCGGCGGCCTTCTTCTGCTCTTGGCCATTCCCGTCGGCTGGGCAAGAATTTTTTTGGGCGTCCACTTTCCCCAGGACATGGCAGGCGCTGCCCTTTTGTCAGCCGTTATGGCCGTGCTGGTGGGTTTCAACCGCGCCTGGCTAGTGCTACCGATTTATGAGCACGTCGCCAAGCGCCTTTATCACTGGCTGTTCGCGCCACTTATCCGCCGTGGCTGGGTGCAGCGTTAGCCGGCTGTACGCTACAAATGACTAGTCGCTATAAGCTAGTAAGAATTGCCGTTGCAATAGAGAAGTAAATCAATACCCCGGTGGCATCAATCAAGGTGGTGACCAGCGGCGCAGAGGCAGCTGCCGGGTCGACCTTGAAGCGCTCCAGTACAAACGGCAGGCACATGCCCAACAGGCTGCCAAACAGTACGATAGTGACCATACTGAGGGAGACGATAATAGCGACTTCGTTGCCTGCACGCAGTATCCCGATGGGAGCGACGGCGATGGCCATGGTCAGCCCCAGGGAGCCAGCTACCAACAGCTCACGGCCGAGCATTTTACTCCAGTCCTTAACGCCTACATCACCGGTTGCCATACCGCGAACCATCAGCGTTGCCGCCTGAGCGCCTGCGTTACCGCCACTACCAATCAACAAGGGCAGAAAGAATACCAGCGCCACTTGGGCGGCAATAATACCTTCAAAGTGAGCAATACCCGCGCCGGAAAACAGGTTGGCAAAGACCAGTACTACCAGCCACGTCACCCGTTTACGGTACAGGCTCCACAGCGATACACGGCTAACGCCATCTTCCAACTGGCCAATCGACATCCCCTTGTGGATATCTTCGGTGGCTTCCGACTCCGCCACGTCCATCGCATCATCGTGAGTAACGATACCCACCATACGATTGTCGGCATCAATCACCGGCAGTGCCAGAAGATCATAACGAGCCACGATACGAGCCACTTCTTCCTGCGCTTCGTCCACAGCGGTGCTGATCACATCCTTGATCATGATGTCATCAACCAACGCGCCGGGCCTGGCAATCATCAACTGACGCAGGGACATCGTGCCAATCAGCCTACCATCGTTGTCCAGGATATAGAGCTGATAGACCGTCTCGGCATCTGGAGCGGTCTGGCGTACGCGCATCATCGCCTGAGACACCGTCATGCCACTGGCTATCGCTACATAGTCAGAGGTCATAATGGCGCCTGCAGTACCTTCTTCGTAGCCTGCCAGCCGCTTGAGATCTTCCCGCTCCTGATGTGCCATGCGCCTTAGCAGCGCTTCTCGGCGATCTTCATCCAGAAGATTGAACAGATCCACCCGCTCGTCAGAGCCCATCTCTTCCAACAGCTTAAGTACCTGGGTGTCCTTTAGCTCACCCACGACTTCCAGCTGGCTTTCACCTGGCAGGTAGCCAAGCACATTAGCGGCGCGTTCTGTAGAAAGTATATCGAGCACTGAAAGCGCTGCGGACAGCTCTTCGTCCTCCTCGATAAGCTCTTCAAGCACCTCACCAATATCTGCCGAACGAATTTCGGCCAAGCGTTCGGATAATAGCTCTTTTTTCGGTTCCTCTTTGACCAGCTCGTCCAGCAGCTCGGTTTTTAATTCCTGCAAGATTTCATCGTTCAATGACATCGCGTTCTCCTTCTCTGCAGACGAGTCAGTGCTGACAAGCATTATGCTACTAAATGCTTATGACAAGTGTACCAGACAAAAAAAACGCCCCTTAAACCCTAACGGGTTCAAGGGGCGTTTTATTCACGCTTACCGCGTAGTGTTAGCCTTTACCCGCCTTTTTGCGCAGCTGCTGGATCGTACGCAGCTGTGCAACGGCTTCGGCAAGTTCAGCGGAGGCACGGGTATAATCCAGCTCCGATGACTTCTCATTAAAGGCTTTCAGCGCTTCCTGACGCGCTTCTTCGGCAGCGGCCTCATTGAGGTCGCTGGCACGTGCTGCGGCGTCTGCCAGAATCGTAACGACATCCGGCTGAACTTCCATAAAGCCACCCGAGACAAAGAAGTTCTCTTCCTTGCCATTGTCGTGAATGACACGAATCGGGCCCGGCTGAAGCTCTGTCAGTAACGGGGCGTGACCTGGCAAAATACCCAGGTCACCCATCATCCCGGAAGCGACTACCTGCTCAACACTGCCTGAGAAGATAGATGCTTCTGCGCTGACGATATTGCAAATGAAGCTATTCGCCATAGCGAATCCCCCTAATGGACGGGATTACTTCTTCATCTGGTTGGCTTTTTCGACCGCTTCGTCGATGGAGCCAACCATGTAGAAGGCCTGTTCCGGCATATCGTCATACTCGCCATCGAGGATGCCCTGGAAGCCACGGATAGTATCTTTCAGAGAAACATACTTACCGGGTGAGCCAGTGAATACCTCAGCAACGAAGAACGGCTGCGACAAGAAACGCTGAATTTTACGCGCCCGAGAAACGGCCAGCTTGTCTTCATCAGACAGCTCATCCATACCCAGAATGGCGATAATATCCTTCAGTTCCTTGTAACGCTGCAGAACGTTCTGCACGCCACGAGCAACCGCATAATGCTCATCACCTACCACCAGCGGATCCAACTGACGCGACGTAGAGTCCAACGGGTCAATGGCCGGGTAGATACCTAGCTCAGCAATGGAGCGGGCCAGTACAACGGTCGCGTCCAAGTGTGAGAAGGTGGTTGCCGGAGACGGATCGGTCAAGTCATCCGCCGGTACGTATACCGCTTGTACGGAGGTGATTGAGCCCGATTTCGTCGAGGTGATACGTTCCTGCAGAACGCCCATCTCTTCGGCTAGCGTCGGCTGATAACCTACCGCAGACGGCATACGGCCAAGCAGTGCAGATACTTCTGTACCGGCCAGGGTGTAACGGTAAATGTTATCGACGAACAGTAGAACGTCGCGGCCTTCATCACGGAATTTTTCAGCGATGGTCAGACCGGTCAGCGCGACGCGCAAACGGTTACCGGGCGGCTCGTTCATCTGGCCGTAAACCAGCGATACCTTATCGATAACGTTGGATTCGGTCATTTCGTGATAGAAGTCGTTACCCTCACGCGTACGCTCACCCACACCGGCGAATACAGAGTAGCCGCTGTGCTCGGTGGCGATGTTGCGGATAAGCTCCATCATGTTAACGGTTTTACCAACACCCGCACCGCCGAACAAGCCAACCTTACCACCCTTGGCAAACGGGCAGACCAGGTCGATAACCTTGATACCGGTTTCCAGCAGCTCGTTAGAGGCTGCCTGGTCGGCATAGCTGGGTGCTTTACGGTGGATCGGCATACGCTCTTGCTCACCGATATCACCCGCTTCATCAATCGGCTCGCCGAGTACGTTCATGATACGACCCAGCGTTTCCTTACCTACCGGTACGGAAATCGCGGCACCTGTGTTGGCTACGTCCAAGCCACGCTTTAAGCCCTCAGTGGAGCCCATGGCAATGGTGCGTACCACGCCGTCGCCCAGCTGCTGCTGGACTTCGAGGACAGTCTCTTTGTCAGAGACCTTCAGCGCGTCGTAGACCTTGGGCACAGAGTCCCGCGGAAACTCTACGTCAATCACCGCGCCGATGATTTGTACGATACGTCCGCTCATCTTGGTTCCTCTCAAAAACCTGCAAATGAAACCTGTCTGCCAGGAGCTGCTTTATTGGGCAGCTCCCTAGGCGTTATACGGCTGAAGCGCCGCCGACGATCTCAGAAATTTCCTGGGTGATGGCGGCCTGACGGGCCTTGTTGTAAACCATCTCCAGATCGTCGATCAGGTTGCCCGCGTTATCAGTGGCACTCTTCATAGCGATCATTCGGGCGGCCTGATCGCACGCACCGTTTTCGACTACCGCCTGATACACCTGCGATTCGATGAATCGAACCAACAGGCTGTCTAGCAACGCCTTGGCATCCGGTTCATACAGGTAGTCCCAGCTTTCGGGACGGGCGTTTTCTTCGTCATGTTTAGCGTCTTCGCCCATATCAGGCGACAGAGGAAGAAGCTGACGCACAACCGGCCGTTGCGTCATGGTGTTAACAAATTCGTTATACACCACGTACAGGCGGTCAAGACGTCCTTCATCGTACGCTTCGAGCATGACCTTGATACTACCGATCAGACCCTCGACCGTGGGTGCTTCGCCTAATCCGCTCTTGGCGGCAATCAAGTTGCCGCCATAGTTACGGAAGAAAGCACTGCCTTTCGCGCCAAGGGCACAGAAGTCCAGCTCAGCGCCTTCCTGACTCCAGACGCGGGCATCTTTCACCACGGCCTTGAACAGGTTGACGTTTAAGCCGCCGCACAAACCGCGGTCGGTAGACACCACAATGTAGCCTACGCGATTTACCTCGTTACGCTCGATCATGTAATCGTGGCGATATTCGGGGTTAGCGTCAGCAATGTGGCCTACGACGTTGCGAATCTGCTTGGCATACGGCTGGCCAGCCTTCATCAGATCTTGTGCTTTACGCATTTTCGACGCAGCTACCATTTCCATGGCACTGGTGATCTTCTGCGTATTTTTGATGCTCCCGATCTGGGTGCGTATCTCTTTTGCAGCTGCCATAGCGATCTACCTTTCGTTCGTGACTCTCAGAAAGTAGGCAAGCCCGCCCGCAGGCGGGCCGGACATTACCAGCTCTGAGTCGCCTTGAACTTCTCGAGACCCGACTTCAAGCCGTCTTGAATCTCGCCGTTGTAGTCGCCGGTCTGGTTGATTTTGTCGAGCAGGTCGCCGTGCTCAGACTTCATGTAATCGTGCAGCGCACGTTCGAAGTCCAACACTTTATCGACGCTCACATCATCCATGTGACCTTCGTTAGCGGCGTAGAGAGACAGCGCCATTTCTGCAACCGACATCGGCGAATACTGTTTCTGCTTCATCAGTTCAGTAACGCGCTGACCGTGCTCAAGCTGCTTGCGGGTCGCTTCGTCAAGGTCAGAAGCGAACTGCGAGAACGCAGCCAGTTCACGGTACTGAGCCAAGGCCAGACGAACACCACCACCTAACTTTTTGATGATCTTGGTCTGGGCAGCACCGCCCACGCGCGATACGGACAAACCTGCGTTAATCGACGGACGAATACCGGAGTTAAACAGGTTGGTTTCCAGGAAGATCTGACCGTCGGTGATCGAGATCACGTTGGTCGGAACGAACGCAGAAACGTCGCCACCCTGGGTTTCGATGATCGGCAGTGCGGTCAAGGAACCGGTTTTGCCCTTCACTTCACCGTTGGTGAACTTCTCAACGTAGTCGACGTTGACACGTGCCGCACGCTCAAGCAGACGCGAGTGGAGATAGAACACGTCACCGGGGTAGGCTTCACGGCCTGGCGGACGACGCAGCAGCAGGGATACTTGACGGTACGCCACTGCCTGCTTGGAAAGATCGTCATAAACGATCATCGCGTCTTCGCCACGGTCACGGAAGTACTCACCCATGGTGCAACCGGAATACGCGGAGAGGAACTGCATCGGAGCCGGATCGGCAGCGCCCGCAGCGACGACGATGGTATGTTCCATCGCGCCATGCTCTTCGAGTTTGCGCACAACGTTGGCGATGGTCGACTGTTTCTGACCAATGGCAACGTAGACACAGGTAACGCCTTTGCCTTTCTGGTTGATGATCGCATCAATGGCAATGGCAGATTTACCGATCTGACGGTCGCCGATAATCAGCTCACGCTGACCACGACCGATCGGTACCATGGCATCGATGGATTTCAAGCCGGTTTGAATCGGCTCATCAACCGACTGACGGGTAATAACGCCAGGCGCTACTTTTTCTACCGCGTCGGTCATTTTAGCGTTGATATCGCCTTTGCCGTCGATGGGGTTACCCAACGCATCAACAACACGGCCAATCAGCTCAGGGCCTACCGGTACTTCAAGAATACGACCGGTGCATTTCGCGGTCATGCCTTCTTCAAGCAGCAGGTAGTCGCCCAGGACAACGGCACCTACGGAGTCGCGCTCCAGGTTAAGTACCATGCCAAAAACGCTGTTAGGAAATTCAATCATTTCACCAAACATAGCGTCTTCGAGGCCGTGAATTTTCACGATACCGTCGGAAACACCTACGATGGTGCCCTGATTACGAGCTTCAGATGCGACGTCAAGCTTCTCAATTCGCTGCTTGATGATGTCGCTGATCTCGGAAGGATTCAATTGCTGCATGCCATGTCCCTCAGACTCAAGCGGTTAGCGCTTCGGAAAGGCGGTTCAGTCGACCACGTACCGACCCGTCAATGACGGTATCGCCAGCACGCAGGATGACACCACCGATGAGCGACTTATCTACCTGAGTAGTAATGGAGATTTCGCGATTCAGACGTTTCTTGAGCGCGTTGGATAGCTTGGTCTTTTGTGCGGCTGTCAGCTTATACGCTGACGTTACCATTACCTCTATACGCTGCTCGTGTTCAGCGCGCAGGCGCTCAAACTGTTCAGCGATAAAAGGCAGCACCATTAAACGGTCATGGTCAGCCACAGCCTCCAAAAAGCGAGACAGTGCATCACCCAGCGTTTCTGGAAGCATTTCAACCAGAAGGGCAACTTTCTTTGCATTCTCGATTTTGGGGCTATCCAGCAGACGTCGAGCGTCGCTATCGGCCACAACAGTGCCTAAAAAACCCAGCGCCTGTGACCAGCTATCAAGCACATCATTATCACGCGCGTGTTCAAACGCCGCCTTTGCGTAAGGACGAGCGACGGTAAGTAATTCCGCCATAATTCACCTCCTTACAGTTCGGCAGCCAGCTTATCAAGCAGCTCGCGATGCGCATTTTCATCGACAGAAGCTTCCAATACACGCTCAGCGCCGATGATGGCCAGATGAGACACCTGGGCACGTAACTCTTCTTTCGCGCGATTTACTTCAAGCTCGATTTCAGAACGTGCGCCCGTCATGAGACGTTCACCTTCTGCGCGGGCCTGCTCGCGAGCTTCTTCGATCATCTGAGCAGAGCGCTTATTAGCTTGCTCAAGGATCTGTGAAGCTTGTTCCTTACTCTCACGCAGCGTCTGTTCTGCCCGCTCTTGAGCTAGCTCAAGATCACGAGTAGCACGGCTGGCTGCATCCAAGCCATCAGCAATTTTTTTCTGACGCTCGTTAAGCGCGTTGCTGATCGGAGGCCACACGTACTTTATGCAAAACCAGACAAAGATCGCGAAGGCGATCGTCTGCCCGATAAGCGTCATGTTGATATTCACAGGGATGTACCTCTGACAAGTTCGTGGCGACCGGAGTGAAACAAAACCGAGCGGCTAACCGCCCGGTAAAGCAATCATTAACCGGCAACAACGAAGATCAGGTACATCGCAATACCAACACCGATCATCGGTACAGCGTCCAACAGACCTGCCATGATGAAGGTTTTGGTTTGCAGTTGGTCACCCAGCTCCGGCTGACGTGCAGTAGACTCAAGCAGTTTGCCGCCCAGAATAGCGAAGCCAATACCAGTAGCCAATGCGCCTAGACCGATGATGATGGCAGCAGAAAGATAAACCATTTCCATGATGTTGCTCCTGAGTTTAAGTTTTGGTTAAGGGTTGTGGGTTAATGAAAGCGTTAGCTTTGCTTGGTTAGTGGTGTTCGTGCGCCGCGCTCAAATAAACGATGGTGAGCGTGGTAAAGATAAAGGCCTGTAGCGTGACGACCAGGATATGGAAAATTGCCCATGGCACGTCCAGTACCCAAATGGCCCAAAACGGCAGCATGGCAATCAAAATGAAGATCACTTCACCGGCAAACATGTTACCGAAAAGACGCATGGCCAGACTGAACGGCTTGACCAGTAGCGATACAATTTCCAGCACCAGGTTGAAAGGAATCAGTGCCCAGTGATTAAACGGGGTCAGGGAGAGCTCTTTGACAAAACCGCCAACGCCTTTCACTTTGAAGTTGTAGTACAAAATCAGGCCAAATACGCCCAACGCCATGCCTAGCGTGGCATTTACGTCGGTGGTAGGTACAATTTTCATGTACTCCACACCGAGCTTGCTAAACAGTACCGGGAAGTAGTCAACCGGAATAATCTTGAGGCTATTCATCAGCAGTATCCAGATGAATAGCGTAATGGCCAGCGGTACGATATGAGGGTTGCGTCCATGGAACGTTGAGCGCGTCAGGTTATCGATAAACTCGACCACCATTTCAACCGCGTTTTGCAGACCGCCTGGCACGCCAGTGGTCGCCGCTTTTCCCGCCTTACGGAATACCCAGAGAAACAGTACCCCCATAGCGATTGACCAGCCCATGGTATCCAGATGGATCGCCCAGAAGCCCATTTCGCTCGCTTCTTGAGCGGAATGCGCCAGCGACCAACCATTCACCGGGTGATGCCCAAAGGTCAGGTTCTGCAAGTGGTGCTGGATATAATAAGTCGTCGAGACTTCGTTTCCTGCGGCCATAGAGATATCACCTCAATCAAGTGTGCGATGTCTGCGCATAAACAACGGCGTTAGCCCATGCATCAGAACAATCGCCACATAAGCACTAAAAAAGAAAGCGGGGTTTGAGGGGGGCACTACAACGAACACTGCGCTAAACAGTGCCACCGTCAAACCAAACTTGCCTGCTTCGGCACGAAACAAATGAACAGCGCTACGCGATGTTCGCTTACTGTGCAATATACCCATTCGCTGTATAAAAAAAGCATGGGGTAGCAAGGCCACCAGCGCACCTGTTACCACGGAGAAAACGCCCGGCATGCGCGCTACAGGGTAGACCATCAACATACCGACTACCGTCACGATTAGCTGTGCGGTAAAAAGCCGGATGACATACGCCTTCCTGCGCTGGGTTTCAACACGTTCTACCATTGCCCAGCACCCTGCCAGCGAATGGTTGCTTAGGCTGTTGATAAGCAACCTGCACAAATCTTGCGCGATTATAGGGAAGCGCTATCACACCTTCAACCAAAGTTGCTCGTATTTAACGTGTTTAGGAGACAACTTGCGACCAAAGGGTGAAAATTAGCTACTTTTTAACGTTTTCTTAATAAGCCTGCTATTTAATTAATAAGCAGCCTATTTAATATGCGCCAGTATTCCGTCGAGTTCATCAAGGCTTGTATAGCGGATGGTCACTTTGCCTTTCCCCCGGTTGCCATGGTCAATTGAAACGGGGGCACCAAGCAGTTCGCCTAGCTGCGTCTCCAGACGCGAGACATCCGCTGTTTTACTTGGCTGGCTCGGCGTTTTTTCAACGCTTTGGCTGGCCTGTACCTTTTTAACCAACGCTTCGGTGGACCGCACGGTGAGATCGTTATTCACCACTTCATGAGCCACTTGGCGCTGCTGAACGCTGTTAAGTGATAGCAACGCACGCGCATGGCCCATATCAAGGTCACCTCGCTCTAGCAGCGTTTGGACTTCAGGGTCCAGTGCCAGCAAGCGCAGTAAGTTGGCGACCTGAGTGCGGGATTTACCGACCGCGTCAGCAATCTGCTGCTGGGTTAATTCAAACTCATCACCCAGCCGTTTAAGCGCCATCGCTTCTTCGATGGCATTGAGGTTTTCACGCTGAATATTTTCAATCAGCGCCAGTGCCAAGGCAACTTCGTCGCTTACCTCACGAATAACCGCGGGGATAACGTCAAGCTCGGCCAGCTGCGCTGCACGCCAGCGCCGCTCACCAGCAATAATTTCATAGCGATCTTCGCCAATAGGGCGTACCACAATAGGCTGCATTACGCCCTGGGCACGAATAGAATCGGCAAGTTCTTCAAGCGCTTCTGGCTGAATATCACGCCGCGGCTGATACTTGCCACGGGTTAACTGACCAAGCGGAAGGCGCTCCAAACGCTCAGAAGCCGCATCCGAGGCCACCATCGCGGATGACGCCTCATCATGAGCTTCCAATGAAGAGCTACCAGTAAGTTCCAGGCTGTCACGGCGACGAGCGCCCGCACCAATTAGGGCATCCAGGCCACGTCCTAGCGCGCGTTTACGCGTCATTCGCTTTCCCTCGTACTAATCAATACGTTATAGCGATAACCGACGAATCATCTCTTTTGCCAGTACGCGGTACGCCTGGCTGCCGCGTGAAAAGCGGGCATATTGCGTCACGGGTATTCCGTGGCTTGGCGCTTCAGCCACTTTGACGTTGCGCGGGATCGTCGTCTTGATCAGCGCATCGCCAAAGAAGTCTCGCAGTTGCTTGTCCACTTCCCGCGTTAGGCTGGTGCGCTTGTCGTACATGGTGCGCAGAATACCCGCAATCGCCAAATCAGGATTAACGCTTTGCTTGATCTGTTCAACAGTATCCAACAGCGCCGACAGTCCTTCCAGCGCGTAAAACTCGCACTGCAGCGGAATAAGCACGCTATCCGCTGCCGTCAGCGCATTAACGGTCAGCATATTGAGTGAAGGTGGGCAGTCAATCAGCACCACATCGTACTTCTCAGCAACCGAGCCAAGCGCCGTGGTCAGGCAGCTTTCGCGCTTATCAAGATCCAGCAATTCGACTTCCGCTGCGGTCAAGTCACCGTTACCGGGGAGAACATCATAGTTGACCGGCAGGTCGCGTACGATGGTATCGGCGGCGGTGGCATCGCCGAGCAGTACATCCAGGACGCTTTTATCGAGTTCGTGTTTATCAATACCACTGCCCATGCTGGCGTGCCCTTGAGGATCAAGGTCCACCAGCAGCACTCGACGATCAAGAGCAGCAAGGCTAGCCGCCAGGTTAACGGCTGAGGTGGTCTTGCCCACGCCGCCTTTTTGATTGGTCAGGGCAATGATCTGGCTCACTTACTCAACTCCTTCCTGGGGTTCAGAATCAACGTTCAGAATCAATAGCTGTCGCTCGGCCGTATCGAAGGGTACGTTTAGCAGGTGACGTGTTTGCAATCGAATACCGCTGGGCAGTTCACGCAACTCATCGTCAGCGCCAGGGCCTTTCATGGCCAACCACTGTCCGTTCGCTGTGGGTAGTTCACGCGTTAGGGTGACAAAGTCCACCAGGCTTGCGAACGCGCGTGAAATTACCTGATCAAACGGCTGGTCACTAAACGTCTCCACCCGCGCCTGGCTTGCAACCACGTTTTTTAGCCCAAGCTCCATGATAGCCTGGCGCTGAAAACGGACTTTTTTACCATTACTATCCAAAAGCGTAACGGACAGCGCCGGATCAAGGATGGCCAGCACGATACCTGGCAGACCTGGCCCCGCACCCACATCCAGCAATCTAGGGCCATGCACATAAGGCGCGACAGCCGCACTATCCAGTATGTGACGTGCCACCATATCATCAATATCGCGAACTGCCGTGAGGTTATAAGCCTTGTTCCACTTGTGCAATAGGGCGACAAACCCAAGCAACTGTTCACGCTGGCTTGCCGTTACCGTTAAACCGAGCTGCGCTAATCCATTATCCAGTCGTGCAGCGACACTCGCAGGCAAGCTACTCACCAATACAGTTAAACCGCTCATCCGTTAGCCACCTCGGGCGAGGCGATCAGACGACGCTTTTTAAGATGCACCAGCAAAATAGACACTGCGGCCGGTGTTACGCCTGAAATACGCGCCGCTTGGGCCAGTGTTTCAGGCCGTACGTTGGTCAGCTTCTGGCGAATCTCATTGGAGAGCCCTTCCACCCGCTGGTAATCCAGGTCGGCGGGAAGTGGCATTGCTTCATGGCGCTTAAGCTTATCAATTTCATACTGTTGACGTTCGATATAGCCTTCGTACTTCGACTGGATCTGTACCTGTTCGGCAACGGCTTCATCATTGATAACGCCGCTTTCCAGCCCCGGCAGTTCAGCAAGGTCCGCATAATTTAGCTCCGGGCGCTTGAGCAGATCGCTCAACCGATACTCGCGGGAGAGCGGTTTGCCGGTTTTTTCAGCAATTTTTGCCGCAGCCGGGCTGCTTGGCTGAATCCATACACTGGCTAAACGCGCGGTCTCCAGCGCAATGGCTTCGCGCTTTTTACTAAATGCTTCCCAGCGCTGATCATTCACCAGGCCTAACTCACGGCCTTTTTCAGTCAGTCGCAAGTCGGCGTTATCTTCACGCAGCAATAACCGGTATTCCGCCCTGGAGGTAAACATACGGTAAGGCTCTTTGGTGCCCATTGTGATCAGGTCGTCCACCAGCACGCCAAGATAGGCCTCATCACGACGTGGGTACCAGGCATCCTGCTGCATGGCACGCCGCGCGGCGTTGAGCCCGGCCAACAGGCCTTGGGCCCCGGCTTCCTCGTAACCTGTTGTGCCATTGATCTGCCCGGCAAAAAACAGGTTGTGGATAAATTTGGTTTCCAGTGAGTGTTTTAAATCCCGCGGATCGAAGAAATCATACTCAATGGCATAGCCTGGCCGCGTGATATGCGCGTTCTCCAGACCTTTAATCGAGCGCACTACCTGCAGTTGCACATCAAAGGGCAGCGAGGTCGAGATACCGTTGGGATATAGCTCATGGGTATCCAGGCCTTCCGGCTCAATAAAGACCTGATGGCTCGATTTATCGGCAAAGCGATGAACCTTGTCTTCAATTGATGGGCAGTAGCGCGGACCCACGCCTTCGATCACGCCGGAGTACATCGGTGAACGATCAAGATTCGCCAAAATCAGCTCATGCGTGCGCTCATTGGTGTGCGCAATATGACAGCTGACTTGCTGAGGGTGCATACCCCGCGAACCAAGGTAGGACATGACCGGTGTTGGCGTATCGCCAGGCTGTTCTTCAAGCTGGGTGAAATCCACGCTTTTAGCATCAATGCGCGGTGGCGTGCCGGTTTTGAGCCGGTCAACCCGAAACGGCAGGGCACGCAGACGCTCAGCCAAGGCATTCGAGGGTGGATCACCTGCTCGACCGCCGCGACTTTGATCCAGGCCGATGTGAATCACACCACCTAAAAACGTACCCGTCGACAGCACAACGGACTCGGCATAAAAACGAATACCAGTCTCCGTTACGACGCCACGAACCGTATCGTTATCCACAATCAGATCGCCAGCTGCCTGCTGGAAAATCGTTAAATTTGGCTGGTTTTCCAGCATGCCGCGGATCGCTGCTTTGTAGCGAACGCGGTCTGCTTGAGCACGTGTGGCACGTACTGCCGGCCCTTTTCGAGCGTTTAACACCCGGAACTGGATGCCGCCTAAATCCGTGGCAAGCCCCATCGCCCCGCCTAGCGCATCGATCTCTTTCACCAGATGGCTTTTGCCAATGCCGCCAATGGCAGGGTTGCACGACATCTGACCCAAGGTCTCGATGTTGTGCGTGAGCAGTAGGGTCTGACAGCCCATACGAGCAGAGGCCAGTGCGGCTTCAGTTCCCGCATGGCCACCGCCGATGACAATCACGTCAAAGCGGTCGGGGTAATTCAAGAGACACCTCGTCTTGTGCCAGTTGGCACGAATGATGTGGCCGTTTCGTCAGTTTCAGACGTGTCGGCGTAGTTAAACAAGCCCGCCAGTATAAACCCCCTGTGGGTAACCGTCAGGTTTTTCCACACCTCGTCTGCTCAGTTACTCTCTATTAATAACAATATATAAATAAAATAAGAGAAGTTCTGTTAATGCTGTAATTATTAGTGTGGACAGTTTCTGTGTATAACTCTATTAAGTTTATAAAATTCAAATGCTTAAAATGTTGACCTTTACGTGGTTAAGCAGCGTATTAGCTGCGTAGAAACGGTGTAGGCCCTGTGGATGGAACCGCTACTTACCCACAGCGCTATAAAAACACGGCTTATCCACCTACTCATACCGACGTTGTTACCGCAGCTGTGAACACATCTAAAAAGCATTGCGTGTCCACCTTAAAGGCGCTCCTCATGGGCGCTGTGGCATGTTGTAGCGTTTTAAAATAAAAAAATTATCCACAGGGCACAAAAATGGCCTGTCGCAAGGACAGGCCATAAAAAATGCGTTAAAGCGGGTATTTTTTGCCGGTATTCGTGCTTAAGGTGAGTGCTAAAGATTAGTGTTTAAGCACCCGGGCAAGAAACGATTGAGTGCGTTCATGCTGAGGCGAATCGAAGAGCTGTTGTGGCGCTCCTTGCTCAGCAATAACCCCTTTATGGATAAAAATCACGCGATCGGCTACTTCACGGGCAAAGCCCATTTCATGCGTGACAATCACCATGGTCATGCCCTCTTTCGCCAGCTCACGCATGGCGTCCAGCACTTCACCAATCATTTCGGGATCAAGCGCTGAGGTAGGCTCATCAAACAGCATAAGCCGAGGCTCCATGGCCAAGGCACGGGCGAGGGCAACACGCTGCTGCTGACCACCTGAGAGCTGACTGGGGTACTTATCGGCCTGGTCGGCAATTCCGACCCTATCCAGCAGGCGTTTTGCGGTTGCCACTGCATCGTCGCGGTTCCAGCCACGCACCTTCATGGGGGCCAAGGTGATGTTATCGATCACGCTAAGGTGGGGAAATAGATTGAACTGCTGAAACACCATACCGACTTCTGTACGGATGGTTTGTAGTGCCTTGCTGCTCTTGCCGTTAGGCGTTAGCGTATTGCCATCTACTTCCAGCATGCCCGACTGAAACTCTTCCAGCCCATTGATGCAGCGAATCAGCGTGGATTTACCTGACCCGCTTGCGCCAATAATGACGACGACTTCACCGGGGATAATTTCAAGGTCGATCTCATTGAGTACGTGCAGGTTGCCAAAATGTTTATTCAGCTTTTGCATACGCACAATGGAGGGCGTTGTGGGTGACACGGTATCGGTCATTGTACGTTTCCTTATCAGCCTGCGATGCCTCTACGCTCCAGCAGGCGCAGAAGAATAGAGAGGGTCCAGGTAATCGCTAAATACATCACCGCAACCATAAAGTAGACCTCCAGGGCGGTGAAGGTTGTCGCGATATAGATTTGCCCCTGGCGTACCAGCTCGCTGACCCCAATGACTGAAAATAGTGAGGTATCTTTAATGCTGATAATGGCCTGATTGCCAAGCGGAGGAATCATACGACGCAGCGCCTGGGGCCAAATCACATAGCGAAAGGCCTGAGCGCGCGAAAGCCCTAACGAGAGGGATGCTTCACGCTGGCCGCGCTCAATGGACTGCACGCCGCCCCGCACGATTTCAGAAATATACGCACCCGAGTTAACCGCAATAGCGGCAATGCCTGCGACCAGCGCATTGATAGGACTGCCCAGTAGCTGGGGCAGGCCGTAGAAAATAAACAGTACCTGCACGAGAATAGGCGTACCACGAAACACTTCTATGTAGCAAAGGGCCACCCAGCGTAGCCAGCGGATCGGACTAATACGCAGCAGGCCAAAGAAAATACCAATAAAAAAGCCGATTGCTAGACCGCCAAATGAAATCAGCAGCGTCCAGGGAATACCCGGCAGCAGGTAAGGGATCGACGCAAACGCGGCTGCCCAGTCGAAATGAAAGTCGAAATCCACGTCTTATCTCCAAAAAAACACGCGACGTATAACGTCACAGGGCCGGGAGGGTAGCCGCCCGGCCCTGTGATAAATTAGCTGTTAACTCTATAGCGCCGCTGGGTTACTCGCTGGTGGCTTCACCGAACCATTTTTTGTAGATTTCGTCGTAAGTGCCGTCTTCGCGCATGGCGGCTAAGGCTTCATTGGTGGGTTCTACCCATTCGCTGCCCTTATGGAACACAATGCCATACTGCTGGCCTTCATAAAGCGGCCCCACCACTTTGGTACGTCCTTCGCCACGGGTTTGGGAGAAGTAAGCAACGTTAGGAGCGTCATACAGCACGGCGTCTACGTTGCGGCCCAGCAGAGCCATGTACATGTCGGCGGTGCCTGGATAGGGCGTGATGTCAGCGCCTTCCCCCAGCTCTTGCTGGAGGAAGTCGTAGCTTGTCGAGCCGATCTTGGTACCGATGGTCAAGCCCTGGAGGTCTTCCAATGAAGAGATGTCTTCGTTGTTGGCACGAACGATAATCTGTAGACCGGAATCGTAGTAGGGGTCAGAGAAGTCAACGACCTGCGCACGCTCTTCGGTGATGGTCGTGCCTGCGATGGCAATTTCCTGACTGCCGGTTTGCACAGCGGGAATAATGCCCGAAAATTCCATGGTGGTGAGGTTGACCTCAAAACCGGCACGCTCGGCAACGGCGTTGATAATATCCATATCGAAACCGATCATCTCGCCGGTTTCTGAATCCATCATTTCAAAAGGAACAAAGCTTGGGTCGGTTGCGACATTAACAGAAGGCGTTTGGGCCATGGCGACAGAGGCGCCGCTTAAACCCAGAGCGATGGAGGAAGCGATAGCAGTTGTCGTTAGTATGGTTTTCATTGGTTTCCCCATGTTTTATAGCGCTGAAGCGGTGAAAAGAAGAGACGACGTTCTTTTCACACCGCGTTAGAGCAATTGTTGACCTTTTAACCTTGGCGAGAAACCACCAAGGCGTCAAGTCATGGGTACCAACGCTTTGCTAGCGTTATAAGCGCCTACACCATAAAAGAGGCGCCGCAGCCGCAGGTGGTGGTGGCATTGGGGTTTTGAATGCGAAAGCGTGCGCCAGCGAGGCCTTCTTCGTAATCCACCGTCGATCCAACCAGATACTGGTAGGAGAGAGGGTCGACCACCAGGGTCGCCGTGCCAAATTCAATGAGCGTATCGTCTTCGGCGACCGTGTCGGCAAAATCGAAGCCGTACTGAAAACCTGAACAGCCACCGCCGGTGACATAGACGCGCAGTTTTAGCGCAGGGTTATTTTCTTCATCCATTAGGGCACGGATACGTTTACGTGCGCTATCGGACAGCATTAAAGGGGTTGGAACAAAAGCTTCTGCACCGCTCATGGGTACCTCCCGCGAGCTTTAAGAACGAATAATCAGCATTGGAAGATGATTATGGATAATTCCCAGCAAAAGGGTCAACTATTGCCGGGATTTTGTACGTGGCTTATGGCATCAAGGCAGGAGCGGTCAAGCCCATGCTCTCCTCGAACCCAAACATCAGATTGAGGTTTTGAATGGCTTGGCCCGAGGCGCCTTTCACCAGGTTATCAATGACCGATAACACGACGACTGTATTGCTGTTCTCTGGGCGATGCACGGCCAGGCGGCAGGTGTTGGTGCCTTTAACGCTGCGCGTTTCAGGATGGCTACCCGCAGGCATCACATCAACAAAGGGTTCGCTTGCATAACGTTTTTCAAACAGCGCCTGAAGGTCATCCACCGAGGTGGTGAGCTGACTATAGAGCGTGGCGTGAATGCCCCGTATCATCGGTGTTAAATGAGGAACGAAGGTCAGCCCCACCGGGTGCGCCTGCATATCACCAAGGCCCTGGCGGATTTCGGGCAAATGACGATGCCCTGAGGCGCCGTAAGCTTTGAAGGACTCACTGGCTTCTGCCAGTAGTGAAGGCACCTTGGCCCCTCGGCCTGCCCCCGTCACACCCGACTTGCAGTCGGCAATCAGCTGTTGAGGATCAACCAGCCCGGCTTCCAGCAGCGGCAGGTAGCCTAGCTGCACAGCGGTTGGATAGCAGCCTGGCACGGCCACCAGACGCGCCGTTTTGATTTTTTCGCGGTGCATCTCGGGCAGGCCATAGACCGCTTCTTCAAGTAGCGAAGGCGCACCATGAGGTTGGCCGTACCACTGGCTCCATACCTTGACATCACGCAGGCGGAAGTCAGCCGACAGGTCGATAATGCGGGTGCCTTTGTCCAAAAGCTCGCCAGCCAAAGCGTGGGCAACACCGTGGGGAGTGGCGAAAAATACCGCATCCATATCGCCCAACTGCTTTGCATCGGGCTCACTGAACGTCAATGTGTCGTAGTGGCCGCGCAGGTTGGGATACATATCGCATACCTTTACGCCGGCTTCCGAGCGCGAGGTAATGGCTTCAACGCTGACATGGGGATGCTGGGCGAGTAACCGCAGTAGCTCAACGCCGGTATAACCGGTACCGCCGACAATTCCGACCTTAATCACAAACGACTCCTTACACGTTGCACATTCGAGACAGGGTAATAATTAACAGCCTAAACAGATTGGCGCAGGCTGTCGAAGCGTATCGGGCTATGATACACAAGAGAACTACACTACATGCGTAAAGGAAGGTCGTCGTGGCGCGTTTTTCCCGATCAGATTTCACCCTCGAGGGGTTTCGACGCCAGTTGGCCCATGTTGATGCGCTGCCTCAGCTGTGCGTATTGGGGTTAGTGTCGGGGATCATTACGGGGGCGGCGATGGTCGCCTTCCGGCTACTGCTCGAAGCGGGGGCGGTGTTTTATATGCCGGATGGAAACCCGGAAGGATTTGAAGGACTGCCTCCGTGGCTGCGCTCACTGCTGCCTATTATTGCCGTTAGCGTGCTGGGGCTGCTGCTTTATCGGCAAAAAGCCGCTGCCCAAAAGATGGGAGTAGGGCACGTTATTGAGCGCCTCTCTTATCACCAGGGCCGCTTCCCAATGCGAAACTGGCTGAATCAATGGTGGGTGGGGGTGGTGTCGGTTCTTGGTGGGCTCTCTGCTGGGAGGGAAGGCCCGGCTATTCATTTAGGCGCTGCCGCGTCAAGCGGGTTGGGAGTCAAGCTTCGGTTACCCAATAACAGCCTGCGCGTTTTGGTTGCCTGTGGGACGGCGGCGGGGATTTCTGCGTCGTTCAATACACCGGTTGCCGGGGTTATCTTCGCCATGGAAGTCGTCATGATGGAGTATACCCTGATGAGCTTTATGCCGGTGATTTTAGCCTCTACGATGGCGGCGCTCATTGCGCAGATGGTGTATGGCAATGAGCCGGCTTTTCGTATCCCCGAGGTCGTGCTGGGCTCGCTCATGAATTTACCGTGGGTCATCGTACTCGGCTTTGTGGTCGGGCTATTGGCGGGGCTATTTATTCATATTTCACGTAACAAACGCATGCAGGCATGGCCGTTGTGGCTTCGTTTGGCTTGTGTGGGGGTGGCGACCGGGGTGGTGGCATGGTGGTTTCCGCAGGTTCAGGGAATTGGCTACGATAGTGTGGCGGCGGCGCTTAATAATCAATTGGACATTAACGTGTTGCTGGCGCTGATGATTGCCAAGCTTTTGATTACCGCCCTGACCGTATCAGGTAGCGTACCCATCGGGATTATTGGCCCCACGCTGGTGATTGGTGCTGCGACAGGCGCGCTGGGCGGTATTTTGGGTGGCTGGCTATGGCCTGATAAAGCGTCAGACCCAGGCATTTACGCCATGTTAGGCATGGCGGCCATGATGGGGGCGGTGCTGCAAGCGCCGCTTGCGGCGTTAATGGCGCTGTTGGAGCTTACTCATACGCCGCATGTCATGTTGCCGGGTATGTTGGTGGTGGTGGTTGCCTGCCTGACGTCTCGCCAGCTTACCGGCTGCGAAGGATTTTTTATTAGTTCCGTACGTTATGGGCTGCACCCGCTTCAACAGCCGTTAATGCAGGCGCTTTCCCGCGTGTCGGTGCCTGCGGTGATGGAGCGAAGCCTGGTACGTACTGAGCGCAAGGTGACGTTTGAGCAGGCACGTAAACTACTGGAAACCAATCCTGTCTGGCTGATTATTGAGCGTTCAAATGAAGAAAAATCGGTACTGGCGTTAAAAGCGTCGGCGCTGGCGCGGTGGCTTTTGGAGCACGATGAAGCGCTTGATGGCGATGCTCCTCCCGATAATGAATCCGTCGATTTACTGGAAATTCCGGGCCAGCGCCTGGAACTTGCGCCGATTGGCCTACAGGCCACCCTGTCAGAGGCGTTTGTAAAGCTTCAAGACGATGCCTTGGGCGCGCTTTATGTAGTGCACGGTTATCGGCCAAAGCGGCAGCGAATTTCAGGTATCATCACCCGTGGTGCCATTGAACGTTATTATTACTATTCTGACCCCAATACCGACGCTGACCCAAATACCCGTACTGACCCGAAAGCGAATGATTCGCCCGTATAAGGAGAGACAATGTATCTATGGTTGAAGGCCCTGCATTTAATGACCATGGTGACCTGGTTTGCCGCCCTGTTTTATTTGCCGCGGCTGTATGTGTATCACGCCATGGCACGAGATAAAGGCGACGATCAAGCTATCGCCTATTTCAAAACCATGGAGCGTAAGCTTTATCGCGGCATCATGACGCCTTCCATGATACTGGTGCTTATCTTTGGCGGGGCGATGCTGTATCTGGTGCCCGGCTGGTTCAGCCAAGGCTGGATGCACGTTAAACTCACCTTTGTGGTACTGCTGATCGCCTATCATCACGTCTGTCTGATTTATTTAAAACAGTTTGCCCAGGATCGCTGCACGAAAAGCCACACGTTCTTTCGCTGGTTCAACGAAGCGCCGGTGATTGCGCTAGTGGCGATTATTCTACTTGCCGTTGTGAAACCTTTTTGATGCGCCAACCTCTTTCA
Source organism: Halomonas sp. AOP30-A1-24 (assembly GCF_052378165.1). NCBI lineage: Bacteria > Pseudomonadati > Pseudomonadota > Gammaproteobacteria > Oceanospirillales > Halomonadaceae > Halomonas > Halomonas sp. AOP30-A1-24. The sequence continues at coordinate 30,116 of NZ_JBQSXL010000014.1, read as the reverse complement.
CCGGTTGTTTTAGTACTGGCGGGCCATGACCCGACGGGCGGAGCGGGTTTAGTGGCAGATAGCGAAGCCATTGCCGCCTGTGGCGGTTGGGCAGTGACGATTCCCACCGCGTTAACGGTGCAAAACTGCCATAACGTGAGCCATGTCGTTCCGGCCGACCCCGCGTTGATGCGCCAAATGGCAGAGGCGCTTAGCGGGATGCAGGTTGCTGCGATCAAGCTGGGCCTGTTGGCAGATGAAGCAACGCTAAGAGCAGCCGAGCAGATTATTCGCCGTTTCCCAGGCATCCCGGTTGTGGCCGACCCAGTACTTAAAGCCGGTGGCGGTACTGAGTTATCCACACCCCAATTGCAACGCCTCTATGCGGCTCGCCTGCTACCGCTTGTGGATATCTTAACGCCCAACCGTTATGAGCTTAAGCAGCTCACTCCAGAGATTGACGGCCCCCTGGATGATACGGCGCGCGCCGTCGCACTTTTATCCCAGGGTTGCCAGGCTATTTTAGTAACCGCGACCGATGAGCCTGTTCCAGGTAACGAGCAGCAGGTTGTTAATACACTGCACTCGCCGGATACCACGCGCCAATGGCAGTGGCCACGTCTGCCGGAACGGTTTCACGGTTCAGGCTGCACCTTGGCATCTGCCATTGCGGCACGCCTTGCCGCCGGTGAGCGTTTGCCGACGGCCTGTGAACAGGCCCAGCACTTTACCTGGGAGAGTCTGTCTCATGGGTATCAGCCGCCTAGCGGGCAGTGTTTACCTAATCGCTTGCCACGGCCGGTTCGCTTTTGATTTTATTCGCGCTACGCCATTGATATTGAGGACGCCATGACCACATCTGCTGAACTGTTTGAGCTTGCTAGCCGCCATATTCCAGGTGGCGTAAATTCGCCGGTACGTGCGTTTAAAGGCCTGCACCGTCCGCCGGTATTTATGGAGCGCGCCCAGGGCGCTTATCTGTTTGATGTGGAAGGCAACCGCTACGTGGACTATGTAGGTTCCTGGGGCCCAATGATTACCGGTCATGCGGACCAGGATGTGTTGGCAGCGGTACGTGCTCGTTTGGACAACGGTCTCTCGTTTGGTACCCCGACCGCGGTGGAAACCACCATGGCAGACCTGATCTGCGAAATGATCCCCACCATGGAAATGGTGCGCATGACCAGCTCCGGTACGGAAGCCACCATGTCGGCGATCCGCTTGGCACGCGGCACCACCGGGCGCGACAAGATCGTTAAGTTTGAAGGTAACTATCACGGCCATTCAGATTCGTTGCTGGTAAAAGCGGGCTCTGGCGCGCTCACCCATGGCGAACCTAGCTCGCCAGGTGTTCCCGCGTCACTTGCCGAGCACACCATTACGCTCTCCTATAACGATATTGAAGGCGTTGAGGCGTGCTTTGCTGAAATCGGTGACCAGATTGCCTGCATTATTGTTGAACCTGTTGCAGGTAACATGAACTGTATTCCTCCCCAGCCGGGCTTTTTGGAAACGCTGCGCCGGGTGTGTAACGAGCATGAAAGCATTCTGATTTTCGATGAAGTCATGACCGGATTCCGCGTTGCGCTGGGCGGGGCTCAGGCGCATTACGGCATTACGCCTGATTTAACGTGCTTGGGTAAGATTGTTGGTGGTGGTATGCCAGTCGGTGCGTTTGGCGGTAAGCGCGAGATTATGCAAAATATCTCCCCCATGGGGCCGGTTTATCAGGCAGGTACGCTGTCAGGTAACCCCTTGGCGATGGCGGCCGGTGTTGCGTTATTGACTAAACTCCAGGTCCCTGGCTTCCATGATGCGCTTTCTCAACGGGTTGAAACACTTTGCAGCGGCCTGAAAGAACGCGCTAATGCCGCCGGTGTCTCCATGATGACGCAATCAGCGGGGGGCATGTTTGGGCTGTTTTTCACCTCTCAACGCCGTGTGGATAACTTCGCCCAGGCAACCGCATGTGACCCCGAGGCGTTTCGCCGCTTCTTTGGCGCGATGCTGGATCACGGTGTTTACCTGGCACCTTCAGCGTTTGAGGCAGGCTTTATGTCGAGCGCTCATACGCCTGAGGATATCCAATTTACGCTGGATGCTGCAGAAAAAGCCTTTAGTATTATGTAACTCAATGTAACGGAAAGGTGTTGCTCTGCTAAACTATAAAGCCGCTCATGCCGAGCGGCTTTATCGTTAGTGAGGTCGCTATCATGCAACAACAATTATCGACTCTTCCAAAGGTTTTCATAGCGGTGTTTGCTATGGGACTCTCCGTTAGTACCTTTGCCTCTGAGGAGCAGAGCATGAGCCAGATCCATATTGCGATGGGAGGAACGCCTGGTGCTGAGTTCTCCGCACATTGGCGCATCACTCACGATGGTCAAACTATCGAGCATATTGAAGAGCACGCTACGGTGCCCAAAGAGTATACGTTTATCGGGTCGTCGCTTGAGGGTACGGTGACATTATTAAGTGATAGCCAGCGCCTGGATGTGGATATTCAGAAAGGCGGCAACCGCTCGCGCTCATCTACCCAAGGACTAGGGTCAACGGTAACGGTCGGGGTTCGTTAACCCGTTTTAAGGTATTTTCTATAAATATTAAAAAACCGCCCCGGGTGGGACGGTTTGTATGCGTACGCCCTATGCTTAATGGCCTTGGCTTACTGTATTAAGGTTGCCATGGCCATAAGTCACGATGCTAGAGGTATGAGCACCGCCCCAGAAAGCACCGCTTTGGGTAACGTTATGCACGTTACCGTTGCCTTGGGTATTGATATAGGAGTCATGTCCACGGCCAGACTGCATGACATCATGAGTATTGTTGTTGCCACTGGCTAAAATGGTGCTTTCAAGTGAGTTACCATTCTGGCTAACGTTGGCCACATTATGATGACCGTTTAGGTGAGCGTAGCTATCGTTATCGTTGCCAATCTGAGTAATGGTTGCTTCATTGAAGCTGCCGATTTCTTCAACGACGGACTTGTTCTCAAAACCTTCCTGAGTAATGGTCGCTTCATTGCCGTACCCCTGCTGGTAGGCATAGCTATCGTTAAATAGGCCATCCTGAGCCACACTGACGTCATTGGAAAGGCCAGTTTGCGTTGTCACAGAAATATTTGCAAAACCTTCCTGATCAACGGTCGCTTCATTGTTGTAACCTTGCTGGTAGGCATAGCTATCGTTAAGACGGCCATTCTGAGTCGCACTGACGTTATTGGAAATACCAGTTTGCGTTGTCACAGAAACGTTTTTAGAACCGTCCTGGTCAACGGCTGCATCGTTACTAATGCCCTCCTGGTATACGGTTGAGCTGTTCCTCGCACCTAATTGAGTAACGCCTGCCGAGTTTCCGCCACCAACCTGGTCAATATCCGAGTTGTTCTGGCCAGGCAGCGTTGTTGCCACTCCTGAAATATCATCTTGTGAAACGGTAGTGGCGTTACCACGACCTTCTTGATACACACGTGAGGTTTGCGTGCCCCACTGGGTGATAGCGTTGGTATTGCGATCACCATCCTGGTAAATAGTTGAGTCACTGCCTGCAAACTGTGCGAAAGCAGCCGTGCTCATAGCAAAGGCAACGGCGGCAGCGATCGTTGTGATTTGGATTTTCATGATGTTTCCCCATCCTGTTATGCTTGCTTTGGTTGTTACTGAGACAACAGAAGTATTGCTCAGTAGGTTTCGACGGTGACTGGTCGTGTATAGCCAGAGAATGCTTGCTGTTCTATGCCTATGCTGCGATAGCCACTCCCCGATTGTGAAACGTGTATATCGCTTCTTAATCCTGTCTGGGAAACATACGTTGCCTGTTCTTGCTGGCTCCCGGACTGGCTTATTTGGGTGTTGTGATAATTACCGTCTTGAAGAATAACGCCGTAATTTCTAGCACCAACTTGAGTGATTGAGGCCGTGTTCTTATTACCGTATTGGCTGATATGCGAGAAGTTACCGGCCTGGTAAGCAGCAGAGTAAGATTGTTTAACCGTTGCCCTGTTGTTATTACCTATCTGAGAAATAATGCTGTAGTTACCCTGGTAGGCGTGTGGGTCAACCTGATTAAAATATTGCTCAATACGGTTTGTGTCCGCACTAGCATGCCCTGTAACGAATAAAAGTACCGTCATTAACAAAACAGTATTAACGTTTACTTTTTGAAGTAACGCTGAGAGATAATGAATGCTAGTTAGTGTGCGGATCATTTTTTTAAGCTCTCAATGTTGGTATGATTTTATCCTGGTACATTGAGTTTGGGCTTTTTTAAATTTTCTGCCATCCATCTTTTTGTTATTTAAGCGATGTGTTTGTTAGTGCTTTTCTATGCATTATTGATTAACTTTCTCATACGTTTAAATAGCAGGTTGTTTTAGCTATAAAAAAATCGGCTTAGCGTAAGCTAAGCCGATTGCGCTGAACCTTCCAGTCATAGGAGACAGTCTTTATGGAGACCGTTTTTACGGGGATAGCCTTTATGGAGAACGTTTTTTATAGTGCTGGAGTCGGCGCAGTTAAGTAGTCAGATAAAATAGTTTCCCGGAAGTTTACGCCGTTTGAGAGGTTCCAAAGGCTATTCTCAACGCCACGAGCTACTAAATGAATAACGGCAGATTCAATGGCCGACATGACCGCTAATTGAACAGGTTCATTTGTGGTAATGCCTGCTTCAGCTTCTAATAAGCGTCGGAAATCAATAAATCGATAGATACCCGCTCTTAACTCTTTGGAGTAGATGGTTTTTGTTGTAGTGACGTTAGCGAGTACTTCACCTGTCGATATCTCGACGGCTCGCAAGTTAACCGTTACCTGGTCAACCTGATACTGTCCTGAGGCACCGATACCAAAGTACTCAGCGCCAGCTCCCCCTGTTCGCACGTTGGATTCATACGCAATAATGCCGCCTTCCAGCATTACCGAGGCCGCGCGTAGTGAAGGAAGCGAATCGGGTTGGCCAAAGCGCTCAAATTCTGCACGAATGATGCGCCGCTCAGTAAGCAGGTTTTGTAATCCCACCCGCTCAAGGGGGATAAACCAGCCCGAGTCGGCCAGCGCACCGGTTAGCATTGCCGCTGCACCTTGGGTAACCGCTGTTGAAAACGTGCTGGCTGGGGCAGGCCGATATTGCCCGGTTTGATCTCTAAAATCATACACCGATACAAAAATTTTGCCGGCAGGTGGTGGCAAGGAAATGAGATCCTGATAGGTTACCCCTCGGGGCGTAAGCGTAGCCTCAGCGCCTTCTAAATTTTCAGAGTTTGCGACCATGCCCGCACATCCGCTGAGCAGCGCAAGCATTATAAGTGAAGCAATGAATTTCATGATGTTCCCCTGACAGCATCTAGGATATGGGAGAGGCTTTTAAGGCCTTATTGGTTTTTGGTTATTAAGTTTCGTGACGGGGGCAGGCTCAATGGTTAAGGGTTAAACAAGCCACCAACACTGATATTCGTCACATCACCGGTCACTTTATCAATCACGCGTACAATCAATTGCCCGCCTTCATCGCGTACAACCACACTAAATTCACCGCTGTCAAAAGATCCTTCACCGACATCGCCGGCGCCAACATCTGAAATAAGTTGAGAGATCAAACGACTCTCCAGGTTTTGAATAAGCCGTTCGGTGGAGGAAATGGGTTCTATGCTTCTTGAGTCCGGGTCTTTATTGGTATCTTGCGATTGAGCTTTACTCAATAGATAGCTGCCCATAAAGGGGTCACCACCAAAAGAGGGGTTCAGGGGGCGATAAACCAATTCACCTGCAGAGGCCGCTGACGCTATCAGCGTGCCCAGCGCGATGGCCAGCAACGTGTGTTGGGTGGTTTTTATAGCGTTCATTAACGTATCTCCTCTCTTCCCAGGTCTTTGTCGGAAGTTAACGCTGACGCTATTTATTGGCGTAGCAGCGCTTCTTCGACGATTTGTACGGCTTCTCCTGCGGCGCGACCCGCTTCATTGATTCTTGGAGAAAGCTGTGTGCGAAAATACATACGATTTCCATCCATCACCCATATTTGGCTGCCCCAGCGAGCATCAGGTCGTTCCTGGATTGTGATGGTGGCATTGCCAATAATCAGGTTGTCCATAGCGCGCTGGCTAAAGGCTCGGTAAAATGTCTTCCCTGCCATGGTAATCGTGCGGTCTACCATCACCCCGGTCAGCTCGCTGCTGGCGTTTTTAACACTTTCTATTTCAGGCCCATCGGGACTCGATAATTGATTAATAGAATCAATTTCTTTTTGCTCGTTTAATCGCTCAACCTCTTCCTGGGAGAGTGTTTCACTGGCCATTAGTGGCGATAAAGAAAACAGTAGAAGTACGCAGAGTGGTGTTAAACAACGACGAAATAACATCACGATATAACCTCAAGCTAGTTGTACTATTAGTTTTTGAGCCCACGGGGTTTATCAATAGCCGGAAGAATAGGGCCCAGATTTTGATGAATCCAGTTCAAAGCCTGTATACGGTTATGCACATTTATCTTGCGAAAGATGTTATAAAGATGTGACTTAACCGTATGCTCACTAACAAATAGTCGATCAGCAATTTGTTGATTAGAAGAGCCTGCTTTTAGTAACGAAATAATTTCAATTTCTCGGTTTGTTAGTCCGCAAGTAGGTCTAAACGCGTTGTTCTGTGATTTACGATAAAAAAGAATTAGCCGAGCCATTAATTCACGCGACATCCATAGCTCACCATCGAGCAAGGCGTGAACGCCTTTGCAGATAATCTCCAGGCTCTGTTCACGATAAAAAACGCCTTTTAAATGAGCACAGGAAAGTGCCTCTAACGCATGGTTCATGTTGCGAATATTGAACGCGGCAAGCGTCGCTTTTGATAGCGCTTCAGGTAGCTGGTCCTGCCATTCAGGTAGTGCATCACTAGTGATGTGATCGCTATCGATGAGAAGCAGTAGCTTTCCTGATGTATCCGCAGACAGGGCCGAATGACGCGAGTAAATGCTCACCTGATAGCCGGTGCGTTTATTTAAGTATTCAGCAAAAAGCTGAGATTGAGGACTCTGCTCGGTCAGGATATACACCAAGTCGGAGGACGGTTCCCTTTTCATGTTAAGCCCTTTGGTAAGGAGGAGTGAGCTAACGACGAAATAAGTGTTGTCTATAAGTGTAGTTTCGTAAAGTTTTGTTACTAGTATTTTTTTAAAACAACTCGCCCCCTTTAAGGTGTAAAACGGTGGATTTAATATAAATATATGTTTTTAATGATGTAATAAATAAAGCGACGTTGTTTGTTAATCAAATCATTATGTACATTTGGTAACATTTTGCTAGCCATAGTATGATTTTGTTAGGCGTACACTTACAGACTGACGTTTGGAGAAAATGTGATGGTCACGGTAAATACCCTTGTTCTAGCAAGCGGCAATGCGGGAAAACTTAAAGAATTCAATCAACTGCTGGCCCCACTGGGGCTGGATGTTCGCCCACAGGCAGATTTTGGCGTATATGATGTCGAAGAAACGGGGTTAACCTTTGTTGAAAATGCCCTTTTAAAAGCGCGTGAGGCGAGCCGGGTTAGCGGCTTACCGGCGCTTGCTGATGACTCCGGCCTTGAGGTTGATGCGCTTTCAGGGGCGCCGGGGATTTACTCCGCACGCTACGCTGGTGAGCCGAAAAGCGATCAGCGTAACAATGAAAAACTATTGGCAGCGCTTAATGACTGTGCAGAAGGTCAGCGCACCGGGCGCTACTGGTGCGTGCTGGTGTATTTGCGCCATCCTGCTGATCCGGTACCGGTTATTGTTCAGCACAGCTGGGAAGGGGAGTTACTTGCTTATCCACGCGGAGAGGGTGGCTTTGGCTATGACCCGCTGTTCTGGCTACCCGACCAGGGCATGAGCGTGGCGGAATTACCCAGTGACTTAAAAAATCGGCTAAGCCACCGTGGGCGGGCGCTTCAAGGGTTGGTTGATATACTTAAGGTGGCACATGGCTAAGCCATTACCTCCGTTATCGCTCTATATTCATACGCCCTGGTGCGTACGCAAGTGCCCTTATTGTGACTTCAACTCTCATGAACCTAACGGTGATTTACCCGAAGCGGCTTATTTAAAAGCACTGCTTCATGATCTGGATGGCGACCTGGCGTTAGCCGCTGAGCGTCAGATTCAGACCATCTTTATTGGTGGCGGTACGCCAAGCCTGATGTCACCCGCGTTCTTTGAACGGCTGTTTAATGGAATACGCCAACGCTTACCCTTCGCGCCCAATATAGAAATCACCATGGAGGCGAATCCTGGTACCACCGAGCAGGCACGCTTTACGGGCTACCGCGAGGCGGGCATCAATCGTCTCTCGTTGGGTATTCAAAGCTTTCAGCCCGCTCAGTTGAAGGCTTTGGGGCGTATTCACGGCGGTGAAGAGGCTATTACTGCGGTAGGCCAGGCGCGTGCGGCGGGGTTTGATAATATTAATATCGACCTGATGCATGGCTTGCCTGGCCAGACGCCCTCCCTGGCGCTTGATGATATTGACCAGGCGCTTGCGCTGTCACCGGATCATCTCTCCTGGTATCAGCTAACCCTTGAGCCGAATACCGCGTTTCATTCACAGCCACCTGTTCTGCCTGAAGAGGAGGCGCTTTGGGATATTCAGGAGCTTGGCCATCAGCGATTGGAGCAGGCGGGCTTTGAACGCTACGAAATTTCAGCCTATGCAAAACCTGGTAAGCAGAGCCGGCATAATCTCAACTATTGGCAGTTTGGCGACTATCTGGGCATTGGCGCCGGGGCACACGGCAAACTGACGACGATTGACCCGCAAGGGCAGTGGCATATTGAACGGCGCTGGAAAACGCGCCAGCCGGATGCTTACTTACGGCGTGATAATGACCCACGCGGTTTTGTGGCGGGCAAGCAGCCTATCGCGGCGGACGAGCTGCCGCTTGAGTTTTCCATGAATGCGCTTCGCTTAACCGAAGGGGTTGCCATGCATGCCTGGTCGGCGCATACCGGCCAGCCGCAGGAAGCACTGCTGGCACGTTTACACACGGCCGCCAAAAAAGGACTTTTGATGGAAATGCCCGAAAAGCTGCGTGCATCGCCTCAAGGTCTATTATTCTTGAATGAGTTGCTGGCCTTTATCAGCGACGAATAATTCAAGCGCAAAAATATACAAGGAGTGAGTGATGCGTATTTCTCGACTACTGACCCCGTTGGCTGCTGCGATCTTAGTGGCGGGCTGTGCCACCTCTGACCCTTATGGTGGCCAGACACAACGTTCATCGACTGGCATGGGAACAGGGATTGGCGCGGCGGTAGGCGCTGCTGCGGGTGCACTTTCGGGTAGCGGAAGTACCAGCCGTCGTGACCGTGCCTTGATTGGTGCTGCCGTGGGCGCTGCTGCGGGTGCCGGTATTGGCGCTTACATGGACCGTCAGGAACAGCAGCTTCGCCAGAACCTGGAGGGCTCGCGCATTGAAATCGACCGTCGCGGCGACGACATCGTACTGAATATGCCCAGCAGCGTGACGTTCGGGTTTGACTCCTCAGATCTAACCGGCGATGCGCGCAGTGCGCTTAATGAAGTGGCTAACGTGCTCAAGCAGTATACCGATACGCGGGTTAATATTGCCGGCTTCACCGACAGCACCGGGGATGCCAGCTACAACCAGCGTCTCTCAGAGCGCCGAGCTCAGTCAGTGGGCAACTACTTAAGTCAAAACGGGGTATCCTCCTCGCGTCTTAACACCATGGGATACGGCGCTAACCAGCCGGTTGCCAGCAACGATACCGAGCAGGGCCGGGCGCAAAACCGCCGGGTTGAAATCACCCTGACGCCAATCGGTAACGGCCAGGGTTAAGTAAGACATAACTCCCCCGCGCATTACCGTTTAAAGCCCGCTATGATCCCATAGCGGGCTTTTTTCGTTCACTTATCTGCGAGTTACCATGCTGTCTTATCAACACGCCTATCACGCCGGTAATTTTGCCGATGTACACAAACACTTGACGCTCTACACCGTCGTTGATTATTTATTACGTAAAAAAACACCTGTTACATATATAGATACGCATGCGGGAAGAGGGCTATATCCGTTAGCCACCAAAGAGACGCAGCGGCTTCAGGAGTACCGTGAGGGCATTTGGCCGCTATGGCACGAACGCGAGGTACTCACCGACCCGTTACTCTGTGATTGGTTAAATGCTGTCACCAGCGTTCAGCCCAGTACTCGTGCGTTAACGCACTATCCCGGCTCCCCGTGGTGGCTAAGCCAATCATTGCGCGAGCACGATAAGCTGCGCCTTTTTGAGCTTCATCCGGGTGAGCATGAGCACTTGAACACGCAGTCGCTTCCTCCTCAGGCAAAACGTATTTATGGCGATGGTTTAGCGGGTTTAACGGCCATGCTGCCGGTGTCTACCCCGCGGCTCTGTGTACTGATTGACCCTAGTTTTGAGCGTAAAGCGGAGTACCAGGAAGTGGTTGATACGGCAATATACACGCTTGAAAAGGCGCGCCACGCCATACTACTGATTTGGTACCCCCTGCTACCCGCCGGGCATCATCACGCGTTATTGGACGGGCTAAAGGCAAGCGGTATTCGCAAAATATGGCGCAGCGAGCTTTTGCTGCGTGCGCCGGGTGAGCAAACGCACGGTATGTACGGTAGCGGTATGTTGGTCGTTAACCCGCCCTGGGGGCTTGATGAGCGCCTGAAGACCGCAATGGCAGAGGTAACCCGTTGCCTTGGAAGTGAAAGCCGCGTTGAGGCGCAGTGGTGGGTTGAGGAGTAGCCAGGCACAAAAACGTTGAGTGAAAGCCGCTCGCTAGATGATCTCTAGCGTGGTTTTAACACGCTCCAGTACCACCACTATTCTAAACCATTTGACGTTAGGATTACGGTGGCACAACAGCGCCGCCCCGCTGATCCATAAAGTGAGCGTATTACTTGCCGATGCAGAAACTGCCAAAAATCTCGCCCAGCAAGTCATCAGCGCTAAACTCGCCGGTAATTTCACTCAGCGCTTGCTGCGCGTCGCGAAGGTCTTCGGCCAGCAGTTCTCCAGCGCCGTAGCCATCCAATTGGGCACGGCCGGTATCAAGCGCTGCCATTGCCCGGTCGAGGGCATCCAGGTGACGCCGACGTGCGGAGAAGCGTCCTTCGGTGGTCGCCGCAAAGCCCATCACGGTTTTCAAATGGTTTTTTAGGTTATCCACACCCGCACCGGTTTTGGCCGAAAGGCGAAGCGTGGGCGTGGCTGTGGATAAATCAATTCCAGCCTGCTCAGCGCTGGTATCGATTTTGTTACGTACCAACGTTAAACGGCTTTGATCGGGAAGGCGGGCAACAAACTCGGGCCAGATCATCATGGGGTCGGTCGCCTCGGTGGTAGAGGCGTCCACCAACAGCAGTACCCGGTCGGCTTTCTCAATCTCGGCCCAGGCGCGGGCGACACCGATTTTTTCAACGGCGTCCGGGGTATCACGCAAGCCCGCTGTATCAATAATGTGCAGCGGCATGCCATCAATATGGATGTGCTCACGCAGCACGTCCCGCGTGGTGCCTGCAATATCGGTCACAATGGCGGTCTCTTGTTCGGTCAACGCGTTAAGCAGGCTGGACTTACCCGCATTGGGGCGACCGGCAATGACCACGTTCATGCCTTCGCGTAACAGCGCCCCTTGGCCGGCGGCTTTGCGCACGTCGCTGAGTGCTTGCTGAACACTTTCCAAACGCTGGGCGACATGACCATCCGCCAGGAAGTCGATCTCCTCTTCAGGGAAGTCGATGGCGGCTTCTACATAGACACGCAGCTCGATAAGCCGCTCAACCAGATGGGAGACGCGGGTAGAAAACTCGCCCTGCAGTGAGCGCACGGCATTTTCCGCCGCTGAACGCGAGGTGGCATCAATCAAGTCGGCAATCGCTTCGGCTTGGGCAAGGTCGAGCTTGTCATTGAGAAAGGCCCGCTCGGAGAACTCACCAGGCCGCGCCAACCGCGCGCCCAAGGCCACACAACGCTCAAGCAGCATGTCCATGATAATGGGGCCACCGTGCCCCTGTAGCTCCAGCACATCTTCGCCAGTAAAGGAGTGAGGGCCGTTGAACAGCAGGGCGATGCCTTCGTCAATAATGCTATCAGCGCCCTTAAAGGGGCCGTGATAGGCATGCCGAGGCGCCGGGCAGTGGCCGAGTATGGACGCTGCAATATCGCGACAGGCAGGCCCTGAGACGCGAATAATCCCTACGCCGCCACGCCCAGGCGGTGTCGCCAGAGCAGTAATCGTATCCTGGGTATAAAGTCGTTCAGCCATGGCGCGCCTCATTAATGGATGCGTACATTGTGAATTTGTCGTCTCTAAAACGCCAGACCCCCGCACGAGGGCGGGGGTCTGGGAGCGTGGTTAACAAGGATTACTTGGTTCGCATTCCTTTACCCACACTGGGGTCTTTTTCGATACTACGCGTAATAAAGTACTGTTGCGCGACCGAAATGATGTTGTTGGTTACCCAGTAGATGACCAGACCCGCCGGGAACCACAGGAAGAAGAAGGTGAAGATAATCGGCAGCATCTTCATGATCTTCGCCTGCATGGGGTCCGGAGGTGTTGGGTTCAGCAGCTGCTGAACATACATGGATATACCCATCAGTATTGGCAGGATGAAGTAAGGATCCTTCACCGATAGATCGTGAATCCAGAAGATAAACGGCGCATGGCGCAGCTCTACCGACTCCAGCAACATCCAGTAAAGCGCGATAAACACCGGCATCTGTATGACGATGGGTAAGCAGCCACCTAAAGGATTGATCTTCTCCTTTTGGTAGAATTTCATCATCTCTTGAGACATTTTCTGACGATCATCGCCATAGGTCTCTTTAAGACGCTGCATTTCCGGGCCCAGTTTCCGCATGCGTGCCATTGACTTATAAGCCTTGGCAGACAGCGGGAAGAGCACCAGCTTAACCACAACCGTCAGCAGAACAATTGACCAGCCCCAGTTGCCCACGATGTCGTGGATCTTATCCAGCAACCAGAACAGCGGGTTGGCAATAAACCATAACCAGCCATAGTCAACGGTCAGGCGCAGGTTGGGTGCCACTTGCTCAAGGTGATCCTGAACCTTGGGACCCATGTAGAGCGTGGCGCCCAGTGTCGCTTCACCTTCCGCCGCAATGTTGCTGGTGGGGCCTGCAAACGCCACCACGTTACGGTCACTTGAGTCAGTGGTGACGTAGTAAAGGTTTTGTTGGTCTTGGGGCGGTGCCCAGGCAGAAACAAAGTAGTGCTGGATAAGCGCAATCCAGCCGCCCTGGGCTTCACGATTTTCAAAGTTACGGTTTTGAATGTCTTCAAAATCGATCTTTTCATAACGTTCGTCTGGCGTTGAGTACGCTGCCCCAATATAGGAGTTCATACCCATGGCAACGCCGCTTGACGGGTCAGGGCTGTTATCACGCGCTAATTGGCCAATAAAACGAGCACTTACCGGCGCATCGGTATTATTGGCAATATAGTAATCAACATTGACCGCGTAATTTCCACGTTCGAATGTAAGACGCTTGATAATATCAACGCCGTTAACGTCTGCCCGTAAATCAACGACCAGCTGGTCATCATCATCTGCCAGACGATAGGCATTGCTTTCCGGGGTAAATTCAATACGACTTGCTTGCCCATCCAGCTGTAGGCCGGAACGTGCAACATAGCTACGCGTTGAATTATCCGAGAGCAACACATAGTTGCGTTCAGTATCCAGCGTCATTTTATGCTGAGGTAACGCAGCATAAATAATGTCGCCGCCGTGCGGGTCAATGCGCACGTCGAGAACATCGGTAGCCACTGCAATAAAGTCACGGCTAGATGTTTCGCTTTCAGTATTGCTTGCCAGCCCGTCGTCTACCGCACTGTTGGGTGCCGACGTTGACGGAACCGTCAGGTCGTTACTGCTTTCAGCATTGGCTGAGGGGGCGTCACTACTGCTTTGCGTAATTTCAGGCGTCGAGTCGTAATCTGTCGGCCCATAATCCTGATTCCACTGGATCACCAGTAGATAGGCAAGTACTGCCATTGGAATCAGTAAGAGAAGTCGTTTTACGTCCATGAGGGTTCTGCCCGCTGGGTGATGAACATGCTAATGGCGCAGTGTCATTTACTCGACCCATGACACACGAAAGCCTGCCAAGCGGCAGGCCGAGGTCGAGCGGCGAGGTGTGTCGTCAAGTGTCACGTGTTACGCCATCAAGCGGTGGTGCAATTGATAGCGTTTGCGCGTCACGCTGAAGGCGTTTCCACATACCATGCAACTGCCGACTAAGCGTTTCATTGTCGATATCCTGCACACCGCGCTTGGCTAATATCACAATATCCATGGAGGGAAGGTGATCCTGGCGAAGCCTGGCGGACTCTCGGACTAGACGCTTAAAGCGGTTGCGATCTACAGCGCGCTTTGCATTTTTCTTGCTGACAATTAGTCCAATGCGAGGATGCCCTCGGGTAGTCATGCGCGCTAACGCCATCATACCTTTGCCATGAACTTTAAGGTCAGCTTGTTCAAACACGTGACTAAAATCCCCAGCGTTTAAAAGACGCAAACGCCGGGGAAAGCCTTGAGGCGGCACACGCAATCCGAGATCAGGCGCTCAGACGCTTGCGGCCTTTCGCACGGCGGCGAGAGATAACGGCACGGCCGTTTTTGGTTGCCATGCGAGCACGGAAGCCATGCATGCGCTTGCGTTTGAGAACGCTGGGTTGAAAAGTGCGTTTCATAACTCGTAATTCCCACGTGGTTTAGGACGGATGTGAATCCAAAAGACCCGGCCCAGTGAGGAAACTAGCCGGGGAGTTTCAATTCAAGACCGGAAATTGTAGAGGCTTCCCGCGCCGGGTGCAATTTTTCCTTGCATAAAAACCAACAAAAAGGCAGTGGGCATGGGGCCTGCCGGCTTTTTTACGCGAAAATCAAAACAGCTATTATTACTAATAAGGTTTTTAAATCTTGTTGTTATTAATAGTGGGGATACTATTTGTGGATAAGTGAATAATAAATAGGTTAATCAATATGATAAAATCATAAAAACAATGTGCATAAGTGTCGTATAAGCGGTCTATAAACTGTTGTTTTGATGTGTGTAGAGATGTGGGAAAACGCTAAAAACGGATCTGTCCCCACTCCATCAGCGGGTTGTCCCACGTGCTTACGATAAGTTGTCCACAGGCATAATTGTTAGCCAAACCCGTGTGGATAACCAAGCTTTAGAGCGCTACAATGGTCGGCCGTTTTCAACTGATGGTGAGATGAGTGTCACTCGCGCTTTGGCAACAGTGCCTGGACTACCTGCAGGACGAATTGAATTCTCAGCAATTCAATACCTGGATACGTCCCTTGCAGGCAGAAGAAGGAGAGTCCAATGAGTTGCGCTTACTGGCGCCTAATCGCTTTGTGCGCGATTGGGTGAGTGACAAGTATGCCAAGCGAATCAGTGAGCTGATCCGCGAGCTTGCGCCGTCTAAACCACCCAAAGTAAGCCTGACCGTAGGTAGCCGTCGTCCAGTAGCGGCAGTCCCCCAGCCGCGTGATTTGGGTAATCCTGTTTCCGCTTCAACCTCGGCGCCTTCAGTGCATACGCCCCCGCGCGGTGATATTGCCGATGAGCGTGAAATTGATCAGCTGCGTGAGCGTGAAGAAACGCCGCGCCGGCGGACTAACGAGCGTCAGGTCCAGGTCGAAGGTAGTCTTAAGCACGGCAGTGGGCTGAACCCCAATTTTACGTTTGATACCTTCGTGGAAGGTAAATCCAACCAACTGGCGCGTGCGGCGTCTCGGCAGGTTTCAGAAAATCCGGGTGGTGCCTATAACCCACTATTTCTATACGGTGGGGTAGGTCTGGGTAAAACGCACTTGATGCACGCCGTAGGCAATGCGCTGGCTGGCCGCCGGGAAAATGCCCGGGTGGTGTATCTGCATTCTGAGCGTTTTGTTGCCGATATGGTCAAGGCACTTCAGCTTAATGCGATCAACGACTTCAAACGCTTTTATCGCAGTGTTGATGCGTTACTCATTGATGATATTCAATTTTTTGCTGGCAAGGAGCGCTCCCAAGAGGAGTTTTTCCATACCTTTAATGCGCTTTTGGAAGGCGGCCAGCAAATGATTCTCACCTCTGATCGTTATCCAAAGGAGATCAGTGGTGTTGAGGAGCGCCTGAAATCGCGCTTTGGATGGGGCTTGACGGTGGCTATTGAGCCGCCCGAACTTGAAACCCGCGTAGCCATCTTGATGAAAAAAGCCGACCAGGCCAAAGTTGATTTACCTCATGATGCGGCCTTCTTTATTGCTCAAAAAATTCGCTCGAACGTACGTGAATTGGAAGGGGCACTGAAAAAAGTGATTGCTGACTCACACTTTATGGGTAAGCCGATTACCCAGGACTTTATTCGTGAGTCGCTAAAAGATTTACTCGCGCTACAAGATAAGCAGGTGGGTGTAGATAATATCCAGCGCACAGTCGCCGAGTATTACAAAATCAAGGTGGCAGATTTATTATCCAAGCGACGCTCGCGCTCAGTCGCTCGCCCCCGGCAGGTGGCCATGGCGCTAGCCAAGGAATTGACCAATCATAGTTTGCCGGAAATTGGCGATGCGTTTGGTGGCCGTGATCATACAACGGTACTTCACGCTTGCCGCAAGGTGAAAGCCTTGCAAGAGGAGAGCGCGGATATTCGCGAAGATTACAAAAATCTGTTGCGCCTTTTAACCAGCTAAATCATCCATGGGATTGGCCTGCCGTCTGCAGGTTTTCAGGATATAAACCGGAGTGTTGATGAAATTTTCCATTTCCCGAGAGGCATTGCTGCGTCCGCTGACTCTGGTGGCAGGCGTGGTAGAACGGCGCCAAACGCTACCTGTACTGTCTAATGTGCTGATTCAGGTCGAAGGTGACCAGGTCGCACTAACCGGTACGGACCTTGAGGTTGAACTCATCGGGCGTACTGTCGCAAGCCAGGTTGACCAGCCAGGGGCGGCAACCGTGCCTGCTCGTAAGCTGATGGATATTTGTAAATCGCTGCCTGATCAGTCCGATATCCAACTGACCGTTGAAGATGGCCGAGCGGTGCTGCGCAGCGGTCGTTCACGCTTTACGCTCTCGACATTACCGGTGGCTGAATTCCCCAATATTGAAGATGCCGATAGCAGTCAGGAGTTAAGCGTTCCACG
Source organism: Halomonas sp. AOP30-A1-24 (assembly GCF_052378165.1). NCBI lineage: Bacteria > Pseudomonadati > Pseudomonadota > Gammaproteobacteria > Oceanospirillales > Halomonadaceae > Halomonas > Halomonas sp. AOP30-A1-24. The sequence goes on along the minus strand of NZ_JBQSXL010000014.1, from coordinate 12,955 downwards.
GGGCACGTTAAAGCATCTTATTGAAACCACATCATTTGCCATGGCGCAGCAGGATGTTCGCTACTATCTCAATGGCATGCTGTTGGAAATTCAAAGTAACTTGCTACGCACGGTGGCGACAGACGGCCACCGCTTGGCGATGTGTTCACGTCCTGTTGATGTCGCGGTTAGCCAGCCGCAGAAGCTGATTGTACCTCGTAAGGGTATTCTTGAGCTTTCGCGCCTGTTGGATGATAGCGATGAGCCGGTAAGCCTGACGTTGGGTTCAACCCATGTGCGTGCTCATACCGGTGACTTCACCTTTACGTCCAAGCTGATTGACGGGAAGTTCCCTGACTATGAGCGCGTCGTACCACGCAATGGCGATAAGGTGCTCATTGCTGAACGCGCCGAGTTGCGTCAGGTGCTGTCACGTACGGCGATTCTCTCCAATGAGAAGTATCGAGGTGTGCGCTTATACCTGGAAGAGGGCAACCTTAAGGTCATGGCGAATAACCCTGAACAGGAAGAAGCCGAAGAGAACGTGGCCGTCGAATATAACGGCTCTGCGATGGAAGTCGGCTTCAACGTGGGCTATTTGGTTGACGTGCTTAGCGTACTAAATGAAGACAGAGTGCAAATAACGCTGGCCGACCCTAATAGCAGTGCGCTGCTTGAAGAGCCGGGTGGTGGCGATGCGCTGTATGTTGTTATGCCCATGCGGTTGTAATATAGCGTTTCATAAATGCCAAACGGGGCGGCGCTTCTGGTAGCAGGGGCGCCGCTTTCTCTTGAGGGTTGGTTACGCCTTTTACCCGAGTGTTTACATGAGCTTGAGTCAGCTTAACTTCCAAGGGTTACGGAATTTAGCGCCGCTGGATATGCATCCTTCTCGGGGGATCAATATCATCACTGGGCTGAACGGAAGTGGCAAAACCAGCCTGCTGGAAGGCATTCATGTTTTGGGGATGGGGCGCTCGTTTCGTACCCGTCAGCTAAAGCATGCCATCCAATCTGATGTGGCACATATGACGCTCTACGGGCGCCTGGAAGGGGAACCAGAGATTTCCATAGGGGTGCGCCGGTTACGGGCTCAGCGTGAACTAGAGCTGCGTTTGCGTGGGGATAAGGGGGTACGCTTGGCCGAGCTGGTCGAGGCGATGCCTTTGCAACTAATCAATCCTGACGCTTTTAGGCTTCTTGAAGGGTCCCCAGCCGGACGGCGCGAGTTTCTTGACTGGGGAGTGTTTCACGTGAAACATCACTTTCTGGAAGCATGGAAGCGTACACGCCGAGCAGTGAAACATCGGAACGCATTACTCAGGCGTGGTAGAATAGACCCACAGGAAATGGCGGCCTGGGAACAAGAATTGGCGCTATGGGGCGAGGTAGTCGATAGGTTGCGGTTTGAATGGTTTAGTGAGTTTCTGCCTGTCTTTGAAGAAACGCTGAATGTACTTCTTCCATTACCTGGCTTAAAACTTAACTACGCTCGAGGATGGGACAAACAGAAAACGCTGGCTGATGTGCTTCAGGATAACCGAGTCACCGATCAGCAAAAGGGGTTTACCCAACAAGGCCCTCAGCGTGCCGATTTGCGTATCAGGCTTAATAAACAGCCTGCTGTTGAAGTACTTTCCAGAGGCCAGCAAAAGCTAGTGGTAAGCGCACTCAAGCTTGCCCAGGGGCGGTTTCTGGAAAGAACGGCACAGCGTCACTGCATTTATTTAATTGATGATTTGCCAGCAGAGCTGGATGTGCAACACCAACAGCGTTTCTGTCAGTTGCTTGAAGAGATGCAGTGTCAGGCATTTATTACCAGCGTCGACCCCGCCGCATTACAACCTATGTGGCAATCTAAAACCCTGGTTAGCATGTTTCACGTGAAACATGACCCGCAAGGGCTTGGCCAGTTGGTGCAAGATGGGTAGACGATACGGGACAAGACAGACTTCACGACGGAGTGGTCAATGAGCGAACAGGCTTACGATTCATCAAGCATCAAGGTGCTCAAAGGACTGGATGCAGTACGCAAACGTCCTGGTATGTACATCGGTGATACCGACGACGGCACCGGGTTGCACCACATGGTCTTCGAGTTGGTGGATAACTCCATCGATGAGGCTTTGGCGGGCCATTGTAGTGAAATTCGCGTGGTTATTCATGCCGATGAGTCGGTAACCGTTAGCGATAATGGTCGCGGTATTCCTACCGAGCTGCACGAAGAGGAGGGCGTCTCTGCCGCAGAAGTCATCATGACCGTGTTACACGCGGGCGGTAAGTTTGACGATAACTCTTATAAAGTATCTGGCGGTCTTCACGGTGTGGGTGTCTCCGTGGTTAATGCGCTTTCTGAAGAGCTACGCTTAACCATCTGGCGCCAGGGCGAAGTGTTTGAGCAGATTTATCACCATGGCGTGCCTCAGGCACCGCTTAGCGTGGTGGGTAAAACGGAAAAAACCGGATCACGTGTTCATTTCCGCCCTTCCCAGAACACCTTTGCTAATATTGAATTCCATTACGATATTTTGGCCAAACGCCTGCGTGAGCTGTCGTTTCTGAACTCTGGCGTTGCCATTCGGCTAATGGATGATCGCAGCGGTAAGGAAGAGCTGTTTCATTACGAAGGCGGCTTGAAAGCCTTTGTTGATCACCTCAACTCCAATAAAACGGTTCTGAACCCTGTTTTCCACTTTACTGCCTCGCGGGAGGACGGTGTTGAAGTCGAAGTGGCAATGCAGTGGAGCGACGTCTTTACGGAAAGCATCTTCTGTTATACCAATAATATTCCTCAGCGTGATGGCGGCACTCACTTGGCCGGCTTCCGGGCAGCACTGACGCGCACGATGAATAACTACATCGAAGCGGAAGGCCTGCTCAAAAAAGCCAAGGTAAGCACGGCGGGTGATGATGCTCGTGAAGGCTTAACGGCGATTGTTTCTGTCAAAGTGCCTGACCCGAAATTCTCTTCACAAACCAAGGACAAGCTGGTGTCCAGTGAAGTGAAAACAGCCGTTGAGCAGGAAATGGGTCGCCTGTTTTCTGACTACCTGATTGAAAAGCCTAACGAAGCCAAAGCAATCGTTAATAAAATGCTGGATGCGGCGCGTGCGCGTGAAGCGGCACGTAAGGCCCGGGACATGACGCGGCGTAAAGGCGCGCTGGATATTGCAGGTCTGCCGGGCAAACTTGCTGATTGCCAGGAGAAAGACCCCAGCCAGTCAGAACTCTACCTGGTGGAGGGCGACTCGGCCGGTGGCAGTGCCAAGCAGGGGCGTGACCGCCGCACTCAGGCCATTTTGCCGCTTAAAGGTAAAATCCTGAACGTCGAAAAAGCGCGTTTTGACAAAATGCTTTCGTCAGCTGAAGTGGGTACGCTCATCACCGCGCTAGGCTGTGGTATCGGCCGCGAAGAGTTTAACCCCGATAAACTCCGTTATCACTCCATCATCATCATGACCGATGCGGATGTCGACGGTTCGCATATTCGTACCTTGCTACTGACCTTCTTCTTCCGGCAAATGCCGGAGCTGATTGAGCGCGGCCATATTTTTATTGCCCAGCCGCCGCTCTATAAGATCAAGCGAGGCAAGCAAGAGCTCTATCTTAAAGATGAGCAGGCCATGGTCGATTACTTGACCACGACAGCGCTGGATGGCGCAGGCCTATATGTGAATGCGGACGCGCCGGGTATCTCCGGTTCGCAGCTGGAAGCCCTGGTAAACCAGTATCGCAACGTGATGAAGCGTATCGATCGCCTGGCGCGCGTTTACCCGATTGAAGTATTGAAGCAGATCATCCATGTCACAGGATTGCAGGGCGAGGCGAGTCTTAAAGATCGTGTCACCATGGAAAACTGGATTGCTGAACTGCAAAAAGTCATGGATGACATGGTGGCCTATGAAGGCGGGCCGCGTTACACCTTCTATCTGAAAGAAGATGAGGAGCGTGGCTTGTTATTGCCTACCGTGTCGCTTATTGCGCATGGCGTGACTACCGAGTACGACTGGGGCCTGGACTTCTTTGAAAGTGCGGATTATCGGGCTATTTCAGCGCTGGGTGATACCCTTAATGGGCTGCTTGAAGAGGGCGCCTTTATTTCCCGTGGCGAGCGTCAGAAGCCTGTGGCTCACTTCTCCGAGGTGTTGCAGTGGCTAATGCAGGAAGGTCAGCGTGGCCTTTCGGTACAGCGCTATAAAGGGCTGGGCGAAATGAACCCAGATCAGCTTTGGGAAACCACCATGGACCCGGATAGCCGCCGTATGCTGCGTGTTACGGTTGAAGACGCCGTCGCCGCCGATATGATGTTTAACACCTTGATGGGTGATGATGTAGAGCCACGGCGTAACTTTATCGAAAGCAATGCCTTGGTCGCTAATCTGGACGTATAAGGCACCGAGCGAAGCTCGCATAACATGTTTCACGTGAAACATTGTTTGAAATGAAAAATGCCGCTGGCTTAAAGCCAGCGGCATTTTTTTGAGCTATAAAATTCAGCCGGATGAACGGGATAACAGCCAATCGACAAACTCGGCTAAATCTGTATAAACGTGGGCATTTTCCAGGCCTACGCCCTTGGCCAGTGTTTTCTCGCCTTTGCCAGTTTTTACTAATACCGACTGACAGCCACATGCTTCGCCCGCTTGCAGGTCGCGCAGGCTATCACCCACCATCCAACTGCCGGATAAGCTCGATAAACTTAGTGCACGCTGAATATCGTGCAGCAAGCCCGGTAAGGGTTTGCGGCACTCGCAGTCATCGGCGGGACCATGCGGGCAATAAGCGATATGCGCAATGGTTCCTCCTGCGGCATTGACCAACGCATTGAGACGGTCATGCATTTGACCGAGAACGCCTGCATCGTAATAACCGCGGCCAATGCCCGACTGATTCGTGGCTATCGCAACGGTGTAACCGGCTTGGGATAATTTAGCGATAGCATGGATGGAAGAAGGGTAGGGCAGCCACTCTTCGAGTGACTTTATATAGGCGTCAGAATCCTGATTAATGACGCCGTCACGATCAAGAATAACCAGCTGCTCGGGGGAGATAGGCATTGCGCGTTCCATTAAAGACGCTGATTAAGCATCGCCAACGCCTGCAACGTGACGCTAATTTTGCGGCCATCACTACCCAGGTATTTAAATGGGATTTTTTGCAAGCGGAGTAGTTTGGGCAGCGTTTTTTTAAACTGCTCTCGAACTTCCTGCCGGGCGCTGTGCAATCCATCAATCAGCGCAGGGGTTAAACGTTCGATTTGCATCGGTGATTTAGAGAGTTTGCCATAGAGTGAAAAGATAAAGCAGTACCAATCGCGCACCATGCAGTTGATTGGGGTATGTACTTTACCTGGATCCGTTTCAAAATCGATAAAGACAGTTTGGTCGTGGGTGATAAGGATATTGCGTGCGAACGCTTCACTCAGGTAGCAATTGCGCTCATGAACCGCGTTGAGTGCCTGAATGCTTTGACTAAGCGCTTTATCCACTTCCTCAACACTGCTCGCCTTTTTGAGCTTTTCCAGCAGTGTCACCGCGGGTTGTTCAGGCGACCCTGCATCCGCTAAAAGAAGGGCTTGAGGATTTTCGGCCAGGATGACGGGAACGGAGATACCTGCTTCACTTAAGGCTCTAATCCGTTGGGCCTCGGTGAAAATACTTTGCTCGCCGCCCAGGTTGGGGACCGGCTTTAACGCTTCAATATTAAACCATGCAGCCAATAACTTGAGCGGCGCATAGGCAAGCTGCGAGTTCCGTTTGGCGGCACGGTTTAACCACACCTTTTGGCCATTCAGCGTATGGGAAGCCATGCTAGCCTGTTGCTGGGGAAATGAGTCCAGTAGAAAGAGATCGTACACAGGGCAACTCCAGAGTGCTTATGCACCCAAGCAATAACACGCATTACGTCTATAAAGGGGAATTAACGCATCAGGAAAACTTTATTTTAGTAAAAATCGATTATTTTTTCACGGTGTTTCACGTGAAACAAACCAGCAGCGCGTGAAGAGACCTTCAAAGAGGAGCATCACGATTATACGTCACAGCCAGAAATGAGCGCGCTAAAAGGCAGGTAGGGGAAGGAGTGATAAGCGTGCTGCCGGTGGCATAAAAGCGACCGGCAGACGGTCGAGAGAGCGTTATTGGGGGAGCAGCGAAATATCAGCAACTTCCAGGAACAGTGCCTGAAGGCTCGCCAAAAGAGCAAGACGGTTATTGCGCACTGCTTCATCATCCGCCATGACCATCACCTGATCAAAAAATGCATCAACGGGTTCACGAAGCGTCGCCAGTACATCCAGCGCTTGCTGATAATCACCGGTACCAAACAGCGGGGCTACCTGCTCCTGGCGGCTGGTGACTGCCTTGAATAGTACCTGCTCGGCTTCCTCTTGCAGCAGGCTCGGGTCAACCTGAAGGTTGCCGTTGTGATCCTGCTTGCTCAGAATATTGGTCACGCGCTTGTTAGCGGTGGCTAACGCAGCTGCCTCTTCACGTTGAGCAAAGGCTTTCACCGCGCGCAGCCGGCGAGCGAAATCGAGCGGGTTGGTGACCGGGCGTGCACGCACCGCCAGGTACATCTCGGCGCTAATGCCTTCTTCCTGACCCCAGGCGCGGAAGCGATCCAGCATATAGGTCAGCACGTCCTCTACCAGCCCCTCAGCCTTGGGCAGCCCCTGATGCTGCTGAGCGGCGGCATCTAAAAGCTCGCGCAGATCAAGATTCAGCTCGCCCTTGATCAGGATATTCAACACGCCAATTGAGGCGCGGCGCAGGGCGAAGGGATCTTTTGCGCCGGTTGGACGCTGACCAATACCAAAGATACCTACCAGGGTGTCCAGGCGATCCGCCAAGGCCAGCGTTTGCCCGGTCAGGCTTTGCGGAATAGCATCGCTGGCAAAGCGTGGCAGGTACTGCTCTTCAATCGCTTGAGCAACATCCGCAGGCTCGCCGTCCTGCTCGGCGTAGTAGCGACCCATAATGCCCTGTAACTCAGGGAACTCGAGCACCATTTCGGTGACAAGGTCACACTTGGCAAGTGCCACAGCACGCTGTGCATTGGCAACGTCACCGTTGATCTTCTCAGCAATGAAAGTGGCAATAGCGGTGGTACGACGTGCTTTGTCGGCCAGTGTTCCCAACTGCTGCTGAAACACTACGCTTTCAAGTTGCGGAATGCGCGAAGCCAGGCTCTGCTTACGGTCGGTATCGTAGAAGAAGGCGGCATCCGCCAGGCGCGGACGAATGACTTTTTCGTTACCCGAAATTACCTGTTGTGGATCAGCGCTATCGATATTGGAGATAGTGATAAACAGCGGTTTGAGCTTGCCCTGGTCATCCAGCAGGTGGAAGTACTTTTGATTGGCCTTCATGGAGGAGATCAAACACTCCGCCGGGACCTCCAAAAAGCGCTCATCGAAACTGCCGGTAAGTGCGACCGGCCACTCCACCAAACCACTGACCTCAACGAGCAGGGTTTCGTCGATAACGGCATTGGCGTCCTGTACTTCCGCTTCGGCTAGTACTTGCTCGCGAATGCGTTCGCGACGCAGCTTGCGGTCCGCCAATACGTAAGCGTTTTCGAGCGTGGCCAGATAATCATCGGCGTGCTCAAGCTGAATCGCATTGGGGGCGTGGAAGCGGTGGCCATAGGTGGTGCGGCTAGCCTGTAATCCCAGCACTTCTGCGGCAATGACATCGCTGCCGTAAAGTGCGACCAACCAGTGTACCGGGCGGGAGAACTCAATACGTGATGCCCCCCAGCGCATATTTTTAGGTACAGGCAGGCCCTGAATGGCTTTACGCAGAATCTCGGGCAGAAGTGCTTGAAGGCTCTCACCCTGCTGCTGTTCGCGGTAGCCAAGCCAGGTGCCTTTGTCTGTTTCCAAGTGAATTAGCTCATCGACGCTAACACCACAGGAACGAGCGAAGCCTTCGGCTGCTTTGCTTGCAACACCGTCTTTAAAGGCGGCGGCCAGCGCCGGCCCACGACGCTCTACTTCGCGGTCAGGCTGTTTATCGGCAAGCTCGCTGACCTTGACGGCTAAACGGCGAGGCGTGGCGTAAGCGGTCACGTGCTGGAAAGGAATCTCGGCCTCTTGCAGGCCTTTTTCAATCCCCGCGGCAAATGCGTCAGAGAGTGCATCCAGCGCCGCGGGTGGCAGCTCTTCGGCGCCCAGTTCTAATAAAAGCGTATCAACAGCCATTATGCATCTCCCTGATCGGCAAGTAGTTCGCGGCGAAGCGCTTCTGGAGCCATGGGGAAACCTGCTGCTTTACGCGACTCAAAGTAGGTATGGGCAACATCCCGCGCCATGGTGCGTACGCGCAGAATAAAGCGCTGACGCTCGGTTACCGAAATAGCGTGACGGGCATCCAGAAGGTTAAAGGTGTGTGATGCCTTGAGTACCTGCTCATAAGCAGGTAAGGGCAGGTTGGCGGTCAGCAGCTTGGTACACTCACGCTCCTGGTGATCGAAGGAGGCAAACAGTTGATCGACGTCGGCATGCTCGAAGTTATAGGTCGATTGCTCACGCTCGTTCTGTAGATACACATCGCCATAGGTGACTTGGCTACCGTCCGGGGCAATCGCCCATACCAGGTCGTAAACGCTGTCAACGTTTTGCAGATACATGGCAATCCGCTCAAGACCATAGGTCAGCTCACCGGTAACGGGGTAGCACTCAATACCGCCCGCTTGCTGGAAATAGGTGAACTGGGTAACTTCCATCCCATTGAGCCATACTTCCCAACCCAGGCCCCAAGCGCCCAGCGTTGGCGATTCCCAGTTATCCTCAACAAAGCGCACATCGTGGATCAGTGGGTCCAGGCCTAAACGCTTTAGTGAGCCAAGATAAAGGTCCTGCAGATTACTTGGCGATGGCTTCATGACGACCTGAAACTGGTAGTAGTGCTGCAGGCGATTGGGGTTTTCGCCATAGCGGCCATCGGTTGGGCGGCGAGAAGGCTGAACGTAGGCCGCGTTCCAGCTTTCCGGGCCGATTGAGCGCAGGAAAGTAGCGGGATGAAAGGTGCCCGCGCCAACTTCCATATCAAGAGGTTGGAGAATGACGCAGCCCTGTTCTGCCCAGTACTGTTGCAGAGCAAGGATCAAGCCTTGGAAGGTCGACACATCAGGTGTCGATTGGTTTGTCGAGACACTCATCGCAGAAAGCACCGTTGGCCATGAATTCATAAGCCGTCAAGTATACAATCCTAGGCAGATGGGTTATAGGCACATAAGCCAACAGAACCGCTTTTGGTTAAGGAGAGCAAAATGATCGTTGTAACAGGCGGTGCCGGTTTTATTGGCGCAAACATCGTGAAAGCACTGAATGCGCGCGGCCGTAATGATGTCATGGTGGTGGATGACCTGCGCGACGGCACTAAATTTGTCAATTTAGCCGACTGTACGCTGGCCGATTACCTGGATAAAGATGACTTTCTTGCCAAGATAGAGGCCGCGTTGCGCGGTGAGATCACCGACTTGCCAAACATCGAGGCGATTTTTCATGAAGGGGCGTGTTCCGATACCACTGAGTGGGACGGCCAGTACATGATGAAAAATAACTTCGAGTACTCGAAGGTACTGCTGAATTATTGTGAGAAATTCGGTATCCCTTTCCTCTACGCATCATCCGCAGCGACCTATGGCGGCAGTGACGTCTTTAAAGAGGCGCCCGAGTACGAAAAACCGCTTAATGTCTACGGTTACTCCAAGCTGCTGTTTGATCAACATGTGCGCTCACGCTGGGAGTCGCTGACTACCCAGGTCGTTGGTTTCCGTTACTTCAACGTCTACGGCCCTCGTGAACAGCATAAAGGCAAGATGGCAAGTGTCGCCTACCATAACCATCTTCAAATCCGTAACGGCGAAACCCTGAAACTGTTTGGCGCCTATGGTGGTTATGAGGCTGGCATGCAGAGCCGGGATTTTGTGTACGTGGGCGATGTCGTCGACGTCAATCTATGGTTTTTGGATAACCCTCAAGCGTCTGGCATTTTTAACCTGGGAACTGGCCGAGCAGAGCCCTTTAAAGCGATTGGCGAAGCAGTCATCGACTTCTATGGCAAAGGCGAGATCAATTACATCGATTTTCCTGAGGAGTTGAAAGGCCGTTATCAAAGCTACACGCGTGCTGACATCAGTCATTTGCGTGAAGCCGGCTGCGATGTTGAGTTCAAAACCGTGGCCCAAGGGGTTGGCGCTTACCTGGAGTGGCTAAATGGCTAATTCCGCCAAGCGTCTGCTGGTGGTTGGCCCGTCATGGGTGGGCGATATGGTCATGGCGCAAAGCCTCTTTATGACGCTTAAAGCGCGTCAGCCTGATGCGACCATTGGGGTGGTTGCGCCCGCGTGGTCACAACCCATTTTAGAGCGTATGCCGGAGGTAGACGAAGTGCTCCCCTTGGCTGTTGGTCACGGCGAGTTTGGTTTGGCTAATCGCCGTGAACTCGCCAGCCAGCTAAAAGGGCGCTTTGATCGTGCCATTGTGCTGCCACGCTCCTGGAAAGCCGCCCTCGTTCCCTTCATGGCTCGCATTCCTGAGCGGGTGGGCTTTTTGGGCGAGCATCGCTATGGGCTTTTAAAAGAGCGCCGCAAGCTAGATAAGCAGGTTCTGGACCAGACCGTAAAGCGGTTTGTATCGCTGGGTTTGCCTCGTGATGAAGCGCTAAACGGGGATTTTCCGATCCCCAGGCCGCGTTTAATGATCGACCGGGATAATCTGGTTAATTTGCGCCTGGCTCATGCGCTGTCATCGCGGCCCGCCATTGGCATGATGCCCGGCGCAGAATATGGGCCTGCCAAGCAGTGGCCACTGGCCTATTTTCACAACCTGGCCGCGCAACTTATCAGCGACGGTTTTGAAATTCGGGTGCTGGGTGGGCCAAAAGATCATTCGGCAGGCGAGAGCATCGTGAAAGGGTTGCCCCATGCGCATAATTTATGCGGCAAAACGCAGTTAGCCGATGCGGTAGACCTGTTGGCCGACTGTCGGCAAGTGGTAACCAACGACTCAGGTCTCATGCATGTGGCCGCTGCCGTCGGCGTGCGCATTCATGCGCTTTACGGCTCTTCGTCACCGGCCTATACGCCGCCCTTGACCAACAACGCTGTCGCTCATTATTTGGGGCTCTACTGCTCGCCCTGCTTTAAGCGTGTTTGCCCGTTGGGACATACCAACTGCCTTAATCAGTTAGCGGTAGAGCAGGTCTATCAGGCGATGCAAGCCGACCCGCAGCGTGCCAGCGGCTTGATCATTAATGGGTGATGTTTACTTCGTCGGCCTGATCCGCTGGCGTTTCTGTCACTTGATCTGCCGAGGTATCTTCTGCTTCGCGGCGTTGGGGCGTTAGCCCTTCCCATAAGCGGTGCTGCAGGGCGGTTTCCTCACGCAAGCGCTCGTTGAGTGTTTCGATACCATGCACCTCAGCCAGCGTGGGTTTTTCACTGAGTAGTGAAGCACCCAGCCCTGCGCGGTGATCGTTCAAGGTAAAGCCGAGCGCTTCTAATATCGTTGGAAACACATCCAGCATTGTGGCATCGCGGCGAATACGCTGGGGCTCAATATAGTCGCCGAGCATAATCAGCGTGTTATCGCGGTCCAGGGCTGTCAGTTGATCCCATACGGAGACTCGCATGGTGAGGTGATCGCTGAGTACAACTACCAACGTATTATCCAAAAGCCCTTCGCGCTGTAACTGCTCAATAAATACCCGTGCTTCATGAGCCGAGCACTCCACTGAGTACAGAATATCCTGGCCATCAAATGTGCCCTGGCGGTCCTGGCAGGTTTGGGACGGAAACCCGCTCGGCGCATGGGCTGCCAGGTTAAGGTTCACCACTGCCCAGGGGCCGCTATCCTCTTCATTTAACCGGCGTATTTCATCAGCGGTAAAATTATAAAGCGTGTCGTCATGAAGCCCCCAGCTATTTAAATACTCTGGATCTTCCATGTCGGGTAAAAACTCTTCTTTCCCCTTTACGCTATTAAACTGATGACCGCGATAGAAAAGGCCTTTACCCGCGAACTGCGTACTAGCGCCCCCCAGATAGCTTAATTGATACCCTTGAGCAGCTAAAATATCACCCAGGCAGTCAACGCCTGGCACCACCTTTTTCAATGGCTCAAACTGTGTATCGTGTAAAAGCCCGGCAGGCATTAGCGGAACACCACACTGACTGGCGATCATTCCCGCCATGGTCCAGCCGGTGTTTTCCATTTGTCGGATACCTTCGAAAACCAGACCCTGTTCGCCCAGCGAATTCAAGTCGGCATAAGCGTCATCAAAAATCTCGTTGCTATAGGTACGCTCAAGGCTCTCCAGGTACATGATTAACAGATTAGGGGTATGCGACTGCTCGTTGGTCATGGGCGGCATATAACGTCGATTTAACCACTCTCTATCGTCAGCCACGACGGCAACGCTGCGTTGACCCAAACCATAAAGTAACGGGTTGGTCGCCAGCAAAATAATCGCAAAATAGCGCTCGGCTAGTCGCCAGCGCTGATCATGGCGTGAAAGCCACGTAATGGAGCATAAAATGCCCAGCATAGTCAGCGTATAAAGTACCGCGACCACCATTTTGCTGGCACCGCCGTGCTCCGCGATACCGGCCTGTAAATGAAAAAACACAGCGCCTAAATCGACATTGCCGAAGCTGTCAGCTAAATAAACGTACACGCCCATCAAGCTTAGCGGCACTAATGACCAGGGCCATACTTTTCGGTAGCGAGCATTTGCTGGGCGACCCCAGCTCAGCTTCAACCCCGTGCCGATCCAACCAGCGGCGATGAGAAAGAGAGCCCACCAGGGCAGGCGAGTTAACACGGTAGCGGCATAGCCTAGACTAAGGCCAATGGTCGCTAGTGGCAGCCAGGGAGTAAGTTTCAGAGTCCTTGAAGAGGGCATGCCATATCCTAATGCTATTGCAATTTTGATAAAAATGACGTTGTTGGTGCTAGTGCAATGTTACG